>CAZSBA010000005.1:0-63779 GCA_964605035.1 uncultured Proteiniphilum sp.
GCGGAGAGAGAGGGATTCGAACCCCCGGAAGCTCGCACTTCAACGGTTTTCAAGACCGCCGCAATCGACCACTCTGCCATCTCTCCTTTTGCTTATGTTTCGAGATATATTTAACCCGAAAAGCGAGTGCAAAGATATTACTATTTTCGAAAAGAAAAAACATTAACAAGGGATTATTTTAATCAAAATAAAAAAAATCAATATTTCGTTGTATCTTTGTGTAAACTAGAATCAAATTTTACATGTTATTTACAGAACTCCCACTTACAGATTCACTTTTAGAAGGCCTTGATGTTATGAACTTTAAAGAGGCTACACCTGTTCAGGAACAAGCTATACCTATTATACTTAATAATAAAGATGTAATTGCATGTGCGCAAACAGGCACAGGTAAAACAGCTGCATTCTTACTTCCGTTGCTCAATAATCTTCAGACCGACAATCATAGTGAGAAAAAGGTTAATGCCATAATTATGGCACCAACTCGTGAGCTGGCGCAACAGATAGACCTTATGATGGAGGGTTTTTCATACTATACTCCTTTTTCATCTGTAGCTGTTTATGGTGGAAATGATGGTGATGCATGGGATGTTCAGAAAAAAGGACTTACTAGTGGTGCTGATGTAGTAATTGCTACACCAGGGAGATTGCTTTCACATATAAATTTGTATAATATTGACTTTTCCGGAGTAAAATATTTTATTCTTGACGAAGCGGATAGAATGCTCGATATGGGATTCTATGATGATATTATGAAGATTGAGAAATTATTGCCTAAAGATCGGCAAACAGTAATGTTTTCTGCAACGATGCCACCAAAGATTCAGCAACTTGCAAAAACAATTCTCAAGAACCCCGAAGAGATATCAATAGCTATCGCCCGTCCACCCGAAAGTATAATACAATCAACCTACATCTGTCACGAGTGGCAGAAGATGCAAATCTTGAAGCAGTTATTCGGGGAAAAGAAACCCAATAAGGTTATATTATTCTCTGGATCTAAACAGAAGGTGAAAGAGATTGCTAAGACATTGTATCAAATGAAGTTATCGGTGGGAGAAATGCACTCCGATCTAGATCAGGCACAGCGTGAACATGTAATGCATGAATTCAAAAATGAAAGAATTGATATTCTTGTTGCAACAGATATAGTTGCCCGTGGTATTGATATTGATGATATAACACTTGTTATCAACTTCGATGTGCCATATGATGTAGAAGACTATATTCACCGTATCGGACGTACAGCTCGTGCAGGAGACTCTGGGATGGCCATTACTTTTGTTGTACCGGAAGAACAATATAGATTTGAACAAATAGAGGAATTTCTTCAAAAGAAAATTTATAGAATTCCTGTACCTGTTGAATTTGGTGAAGCACCAGAGTACGCCCCAAACAAGAATAGAAGACAAAGAGGTTCAAAATCCAAAGCAATGAGTGGAAGAAAAACCTCTAAAGGATTATTCGAAACAAGGGATAAAACAGATGAGAATAAAGGAGAAAGATTTAAAAAGGGGAAAAAACAGACCCCACGTAAAAATAAATATGAAAAGGTGAGCAAAACAGATAATGTAAATCTGGAAGGTGAAATTATAAAACATGAGCCTGAGAGCACACTACAAAATTCTGATCAAGAAAAAAGATCAAAGAAAAAACGTAAACCAAGAGCTCAAGACAACATTGAATCAGATAACAAACCCCGCTCAAATAAAAACTCTAAAAGGGATGAGAAACCTTTAAATGAGCAAAAAGATAGAAATAATCAAAAGCCAAAAAAAAAGAGTAAAAGAGCACAAGGTAATCCAGCTTTAAGAGAGGACAAACCAGCAAATGCTACCCCAAAGAAAGTGGTAAAAAAGAAACTTATTAAGAAAAAAGATATTACAGAGAATGTTTCTTATCCTGAGAAAAAAGTGAAACGAGATACACAGAGTAAGAATGCATCAAAAAAGAAAAAGAGTTTCTGGGACTGGCTTCCTTTCGGTAAAAAACAATAGAGATTCATCATTATAAAAAATAGGTGCAATAAGTAAATGTTATTGCACCTATTTTTTTATAATGATATGTTGTCCCGTCCTAAAACCCTTTACAGTGTTTTAGGACTAGTCAGTTTAACTATACTAAATTATGTTCTGCTTTCTGCTCTAATTCCACAATTTCCATACCTCGTATTATCGCTTGCTCATTCACAGGCAGCAAGTGATGATGGCGTTCTGGAAGTGTCTCTTTTAGCCCTTTTAATACATTCTCTATCTTAAGCATAGGTGAAACCTTTAACAGGCCTCCAAGAATTATCATATTAAAGACCTTATTGTTATCCATTTTCATAGATTCTTCCATTGCGTTTACACAGTAAACATCAATATCTTTGCGTTTGGACTTGTTATTTATTCCATACTGATCATAAATCAGCACACCCCCAGGTTTTACTTTTACCTCAAACTTATCAAGTGATGGTTGGTTAAGCACAATCGCAATATCATAACTGTTTACTACTGGTGAACTTATTGGGTCATCAGAAATAATAACAGTTACATTTGCAGTTCCACCTCGTTGTTCTGGTCCGTATGCAGGAAACCACGACACTTCCTTGTCTTCCATGATACCGGAATATGCAAGTATCTTTCCCATAGATAATACACCTTGTCCTCCAAAACCGGCTATAACTATTTCCTTTAACATTGTATCAGCTTAAAGTTTTTATAAAATCATACATTTTTCAAATCTCCAATTGGAAAAACTGGAAACATATTCTCTACCATCCAATCGTTGGCTCCGGCAGGTGTCATTTTCCACCCCGAACTACAGGTAGATACGACCTCCACAATTGAAGTGCCTTTTCCTGCCAAAGAGTTCTCAAAAGCTAACTTAATCATTCGTTTAGTTTTCTTTACAGCTGCTGCTGTGTGTACACTTGTGCGAGTTGCAAGACAAACTCCATCAAGCAGAGCAAGCATATCTAGTATCTTTAGAGGTCTACCCATTGTATTTATATCTCTACCGCAGGGACTTGTTGCCGTTGGCATATGCTCTAACGTAGTTGGCGCCATCTGTCCACCGGTCATACCATATATTGCATTATTTATGAAAATAATAGCAATATTCTCACCACGGTTTGCAGTATGAATTGTTTCGGCTGTACCTATAGCTGCTAAATCTCCATCGCCCTGATATGTGAACACCATTCTGTCGGGAAGGAGTCTTTTTACGGCTGTTGCAAGTGCTGGTGCTCTACCGTGTGCTGCTTCTTGCCAATCGATATCCAGGTATTTATAAGCAAAAACAGCACATCCCACAGGTGCAATACCAATTGTTTTCTCTTGTAACCCCAGTTCTTTAATTACTTCAGCAACTACCTTATGCACCACACCATGAGAACAACCCGGGCAATAGTGCATGTAATTGTCGTTCATCAATTCTGGTTTCGTGTACACCAAATTTTCGGGATTAACTATTTCGTTTTTATTCATTTTCTAAATCTTTAGAAGTGATTATATCATTATCTTCTACTAAATCGGTAAATCAAGTAAAATATAATTGCTGATCCTCCAAACCACCAGGTTAATTGCATATTCTTTTCTGTCGAAAAGTAGACAACAAATGTTGCTATAAAGGCTATCAGAAATAATAGAAGAAAGATATTTCTTATTTTAGGATCCATAACGACTGATTTTAATCTGTTGTTTATTAAATATTGCTCAAAAATTTATATGAAGTTGGAATTTATTTATCTACAATATTCTCTTTAAGAGCTCTGAGAACTTCGTCTGGTGTGGGAACAATTCCACCCAATCGCCCATAGTGTTCTACAGGAACCTTCCCGTTTACGGCTAACCTAACATCTTCAACCATCTGACCAGCATTAAGCTCAACAGTAAGCATTCCTTTTACTTTATCGGCGTACTTATTAATAATCTTGCTTGGATAGGGCCAAAGAGTGATTGGGCGAATAAGTCCAACTTTAATTCCCTCTTCACGTGCCATATCAACCACTTTCATACATATTCTTGCAGCTGAACCAAATGCTACAATTAAATATTCAGCATCCGAGCATTTTATCTCTTCATAGCGAACCTCATTTGCTTCCACCTCTCTGTATTTAGATTGAAAACGAATGTTATTCTTCTCCATAGATGCAGAATCTAATTCAAGTGAAGTAATGATATTAGGTGCTCTATCAGAAGTTTTCCCAAGTGTTGCCCATGGGCACTGCTCACGAATCTCCTGCTCTGTTCTCCTACGATTAAACTCAGGTAACCTCACTTTCTCCATCATCTGACCAATTACTCCATCGGTAAGAATCATTGCAGGATTACGGTACTTAAAAGCAAGTTCAAAACCAAGCCCTACAAAATCGGCCATCTCCTGCACCGAACTTGGCGCAAGTGTAATAAGCTTATAGTCTCCATGACCACCTCCCTTTACAGTTTGAAAATAGTCCGCCTGAGAAGGCTGTATTGTTCCTAAACCTGGTCCTCCCCTCTGTACATTTATTATAAGGCATGGCAATTCTGCTCCAGCCATATAAGATATTCCCTCCTGCTTTAGGCTGACACCAGGACTAGAAGACGATGTCATCGAGTACTTACCACATGCAGCTCCTCCATAAACCATATTAATTGCTGCTACTTCACTTTCTGCCTGTAACACTACCATTCCTGTAGTTTTCCAGGGAGCCTCAGCCATCAAGGTTTCAATAATTTCAGACTGCGGTGTAATTGGGTAACCAAAATAGCCATCTACTCCATAGCGTATAGCTGCATGAGCAATAGCTTCGTTCCCTTTCATTAAAGATATTTCTACTGCCATGTTTACCCTACTCTTTTTTTATATACCGTTAAACAAGCATCTGGACAAACATATCCGCAATTAGCGCAACCTATACAATTGTCCGGGTTTTTCATGTATACATAGTGATATCCACGGTCGTTTACCTCACGTGGTTCTAATTCCAGCACATCGGTAGGACATGAAACCACACAGAGGTCACAGCCTTTACAGTGATCTCTGTTTACCTCCACATAACCTATAAATTTTGCCATTATTTATTTGATTTTAGAATATTTATTACAAATATACCTGTTTTTGATGAGTTATAATTATTAAAATCACTCTTTTTACCCTATTGAATTGAAGGAAAAACGATATCAAGTAGAATATCTATTAATACTATTACTCAGAACATTGTAAATCTCTTTTATCTGATCATCTACTATTAACTCAAGATGCTTGTTTATTATTTCTTCATCAAACCTGACTGCAGGACCGGTTTGTGCTTTTATTGGCTCCATTTCTAGTACTTTTTCTGCCGTTTCGGCTATTAGTGGTCTAAGAACATCAAATGCAATTCCTCTTTTTTTTAAGATTGCGCTGGATAATGAGTACATATGATTCGAAAAGTTATTTGCAAATACAGCAGATAGATGCAAATATTTTCTACTCTCACTGTCCATTAATTTAACATCATCAGATATTTTTCTTGCAACTGATAAAAAAAATTCTTCGGTTTCTCTTGTATTACCTTCAATAAAAACTGGTACTTTAGAAAAATCAAGTTCCCTGTCTTTACTAAATGTCTGTAGAGGGTACAAGACACCATATCCACCTTTTGTCAATCTCTGCTCAAACAGATTCATTGGCACACTTCCTGCAGTATGTATCCACAAACCAGAAGTATCCGGCATCAAATCTATTATTTTTGGGAGTGCATCATCTTTTAGAGAGAATATGTACAGGTCGGCATCACGGTTTAAGTATTTTAGATCATTAATTGGTTGGGCAGAAACCCTTTCTGCAAGAAGATGAGCATTAGTATATGTTCTACTATATATCTGTATTATCTCACTACCAGCATTCTTTAATGCCACAGCCATATGTGTTGCCACATTTCCAGATCCTATAAATACTATTTTCATACTCAATAAAACTCATTAATTCATTTATTTATAAACTCTAACACCCACCTTCTCGACCCCTTTTAGTGGATCTACATTCATTATTTGAAATAAATAAAACTCATAATTCCTTGTTGAATCTAATTGAACTGCGGTCTTATAGGGTATAGATAGTTGCCGTAAACTACCAACTCCCCTACCAAACCATTTTCCATGTTCATTTGCAACTTTATATCGCAAAGTATCACTATTAATTATTGTATCATTTAGGTTTTGATCAATTTTTAGATGAATATCATTATAGGGATATAGCATTGAAGTTGTTAATTCAAATGAGATGTTGTATTCTCCTATCTGCTCAACGCTGAGTGTATCTAATGAAAAGGTTAAAACAGAATCCCTATACCACTTTCCATTTTCAACCTTGTTGTAATGAAAATATAACTCTCCCCTGTCACAGGATACAAGCAATATAAGTCCTGTAAGCAAAAAAAAGATATTATTCCTGGCTTTCACCCGAAGAATTGTTTTTTCTTGAATTTCTATTTCTTCCGGGTTTAGTCTGATTCCGCCTTCTTGGCTTCCTCTTCTTACGTGTCGGGTTATTTCCTTTACTATCAAATCGAGTTATACTTTCTCCTTCAAGTATATCATTTTTATACACATCTCCTTTCGAATTGGTGCCTTCTATTTCGATTTTAATTTGGTCAGGCTTTTGCCCTTTCTTATTCATTTTTATAATTTCAAATGCCCGATCTTTTGAAATTGTAACCAAATTTGCAGCACCATTTTTATCTGTAGAGTATGTTATCATTCCTGCTAGGATATCGCTCTTAAAATGATAGTAGTCTCCATCTTTAGCACTTAAAACAAAATCACGAGAAGGCAAACTCCTGTGTGCTTCAACATACATATCCACTTCGTAGTTCATGCAGCACTTAAGCTTTCCGCACTGACCTGCAAGTTTTTGTGGGTTTATTGAGATATCTTGTAAACGTGCAGCATTAGTTGAGACAGATACAAAGCTCGAAACCCAGCTACTGCAACACATTTCTCTGCCACAGGGACCAATTCCACCTATTCGTCCCGCTTCCTGTCGAGCTCCAATTTGTTTCATTTCAATTTTCACTCGGAACTCACCAGCAAGAACTTTTATTAACTGCCGAAAATCTACCCTCTCATCGGCTATATAGTAGAAAATTGCTTTGTTACCATCGCCCTGATATTCGACATCACCAATTTTCATTTGCAAACCAAGCTCTTCGGCTATTTGGCGTGCACGTATCATAGTCGATTGCTCACGCCCTTTTGCTTGTTCAAATTTCTCAAGATCGGCAGGACGTGCTATTCTGTAAATTCGTTTCAACCCACCGTTTAAATCATCACGGTAGTTGTATTTTTTCATCTGCTTCTCAACCAGTTTGCCAGTGAGTGTAACTGTTCCTATATCATGTCCGGGAGTTGCTTCCACAGCAACCAAGTCGCCCAGTTCCAACTGCAAATTATTGCTATTTATATAATATCCTTTGCGTGTGTTTTTAAATTGAACCTCCACCATCTTACTCAATTCCTGAAATTCAGGAAAATCGTGCAACCAATCGTAAGTGTGTAGTTTGTTGGTATGACGTGTACAGCCTTTGCAACTCTTTGTATTTCTGACGGTGACCTCTTTAAGTGGTGCTATTTCTGCAAGTTTATCTGAAAATACTTCTCTATCCATATATATAAATTGCTATATCATATTGACTAGCAAGGCTTTTTAAAATTAAACAAAATCAAAATGCAAGTTACAAATTATTTTCTTAAAAGAAGGGTAGCCCTTAAACAAAGTTCAAGGAAAATAATTTTTGCATTCCCATTTTGCTCTATTTGTCGGTAGGCAAGCGAAAACTCATTATTAAATTCCTCAATATTCTTCTCATTTATGTAAGGTGAAAAACGCTCACCAAATTGTTTTTCATAATCGTTAAGATAAACCATTTCAGGCTCACCCAAATTATTCATAAAATACTCTCTAAACATTTTTAAAGAGTAAGAAATAAAGCTTTTCTGCATCTCTCTACCAATAGTTGCTATATTATTTGCAGCTTCTTTTATAGCTTTTATGTTTCCCGAAACCGATGCACGCATCATATTCACAAAAAGTTCAAATAGGAATCGATTATCTTCAAAAGACTCAATCATATGCAAAGCATTGGTATAGCTACCATTTGCTATATGAGCAATTGAATTTGCTTCATCTTCGCTTATATCGAAATTATTACTTAAAGCAGTTACCATTTCATCTTTTTCAATTGCTCTAATATGTAGAGGCTGACAACGCGACCAGATGGTTTGCAATACGCTCTCACGATCTTCAGATATCAATAAAAATATTGTGCTTGAAGGTGGCTCCTCTATCATCTTCAGCAACTTATTAGAACAAGCAACATTCATCTTCTCGGGTAACCAAATAATCATCACCTTATAAGGAGCTTCATACACTTTAAGATTAAGCTTTCGAATAATTTCATCGCTTTCTTTTGAGTAAATAGTTCCTTGAGCATTCTCAGCATCAATATAACTTAGCCAACTATTGAGATTAAAGTAGATATGTTCCATCAAAAAATTACGCCACTTAGGTAGGTAATCGTCACTAGTCTTTGACTTCACTACAGGAAAAACAAAATGAAGATCGGGATGAGCCAGCTTATCAAACTTATGGCATGATGGGCACTCCCCACAGGCATCACTTACGCCTCGACTACTGCAATTTAAATATCTCGCGTAGGCTATTGCAAGAGGCAGCTTCCCAACTCCCTCTGGGCCATAGAAGATACGTGCGTGAGGCACGAAACCCCTATGCACACTATCTATAAGATGTTGCTTTACATCATTTAGCCCTATTACTTTGCGAAAATACATTTAATCAATATATCTGTTGTGCTACCCTTCTAACGCTATCTACTGCATTCATAGAGTAAAAATGAATACTTGGTACACCTGCATCCACAAGCTCCTTGCACTGCTGTATACACCATTCAACACCAACTTCTTTAGCATCTTCATCATTCTCGCATTTTCGAAGTTCTTTTTCCAGCTCTTCAGGTATATCAGTGCGAAAAATTCTTGGAAGTACCGTCAACTGGCTGTTCAGGTGTATTGGTTTAATTCCCGGTATTATAGGTACATTTATCCCAGCACTTCTACATTTATCTAAAAACTCAAAATACTTTCTATTGTCAAAGAACATCTGCGTCACAAGATAATCAGCTCCTTTATCAACTTTCATCTTTGTGTAATATATTTCCGATTCCATATTTGGAGACTCTTCATGCTTCTCAGGATAACAAGCCATACCATATGAAAAAGGATGGTCTGAAGGTGTAAATTGCGAGCCATCAAAACCAATTCCTGCATTAAAATTATTAACTTGTTCCTGTAAACCAGTAGCATATTTATGACTATCCATTGATCTTTGTTGTGAATCTAGTTTTTTTGAATCACCCCTAAGTAACAATAAATCTGTAACTCCTAAAAATGACAGGTCTATAAGTGCATATTCGGTCTCTTCTTTTGTAAAACCTTGTGAAATTATATGTGGGATTGCTTTAATTCCATATTTGTTTTGTATTGCCGCAGCAATGGCAACTGAACCCGGTCGTTTTCTAACATTTACTTTACGAAAAACACCGTTTTTGTCTTCTTTGTAAATATTCTCACTATGATGAGTTGTGATGTTAATATATTTCGGGTCGAACTCTTTCAGACGATCTATCGCTTTAAACAGTTTATTAATACTATTCCCTTTAAGAGGTGGTAACAGTTCAAAAGAAAAAGCTGTCTTGTCTCCTTTATTTATCAATTCCGAAATTTTCATAATCCATTTTTTTCAACAAATGACTACTTTTATATTAGTTAAATATTGCTCTAATAATATCCATTCCATTTGCATACAACACAAGAACAAGTAGTAAAATCATTCCTGCTACTTGAGCGTATTCCATAAACTTTTCGTTGGGTTTTCTTCTTGTTATAACCTCATATATTAAGAACATTACGTGTCCGCCATCAAGTGCGGGTATTGGAAGAATATTCATAAATGCAAGGATAACCGACAGAAATGCCGTCATCATCCAAAATGATTGCCAATCCCATTGTGCAGGGAATAGCCCACCAATAGCCCCAAAGCCACCTAGCGACGATGCACCTTCTTTTGTAAATACATATTTAAACTGCGCGATATAATCTTTAAGCGTCTGAACCCCCATTTGAATTCCTGCAGGGAATGATTCAAAAAAACCATACTCAAGAGTTACAGCGTCATAAATTAGACCTGCAGGTGTTACAAAAAAGCCTAAAGTACCCTCAGAATCCAGTTGCACGTCGGTACTATAAAGTGTTCCGTTACGATAGTAGTCGAGTGCAACAACTTCATCACTGTGAGTTTCAAGCTGTTGTCTCAGTTCTCCAAAAGATGATGCAATAACACCGTTAATAGAAACAATGCTATCACCTTTGACTAGTCCTGCCTGCTCTGCAGCACTACCTTCCATTGTTTCATAAACAACCGTTGGAATACGGATATTGGCAAATCCTTCTTGGTCAGTAAGAAGATTTTTCATTAAACCTTCCTCCATTTGAAGTTTAACAACCTCTCCATTTCTTTTAACCGTCACAGTCTTTGCATCTGCAATATCAAGAAGGGTGCGAACTCCAAATCTGTCCAATTTTTTATTGTCGGCCATTAATAGAATATCTCCATCTTGAAAACCAGCACTCTTAGCAGCGGCGCTAAATTCCATTCCTTGAGACACTTTATCTAAAGGCAGATATGTATCATTCCATGTGAAAAGAACCATAGAATATATAAAGAATGCAAGCAAGAGGTTAAATACTACTCCTGCAACCATCACTAATAGGCGTTGCCATGCTGGCTTCGATCTAAACTCCCATGGCTCAGCCGGTTGAGCCATTTGATCTTTATCCATTGACTCATCTATCATACCAGATATTTTCACATATCCACCTAGTGGTAGCCAGCCTACTCCATATTCGGTATGACTGTTCTTTGGTTTATATCTAAAAAGGGCGAAGCCTGCATCAAAGAAGAGATAAAATTTCTCTACCCTAATTTTAAACATCCTCGCAAAAATGTAGTGACCAAATTCGTGTACGATCACAAGTATCGATAAGCTCAATATGAGCTGTAGCGCTTTCATTAAAAAAGTTTCCATCCAGTTATTGTTTCACACAAATGTGCTTCTATTAAATTAAAAATAATTACTCAATTCTCTGCTTGTGGCATTTTATTTATTGACTATGCTATATAAAATTTCTCTAGTTTCTATGTCGCTGTCAAGATAATCGCTTAATGATGGGTGCTTTACAAAAGAGGCCTTATACATTGCTTTCTCAATAAGCTTACTCATTTCATAAAATCCTACTCGTTCCTCTAAAAACAAAGATACAGCCACTTCATTTGCTGCATTTAATATGCATGGCATATTTCCTCCTCTTTCAATCGCATCATATGCGTATATGAGATTCGGAAATCTATCCCTATCAGGAGCTTCAAATGTAAGCTGCGAGAGCTTAATGAAATCGACCGGTTTCATTTCTAACTTTAAACGCTCAGGGTAAGAGAACGCATATTGAATTGGAGCTCTCATATCGGGTTGACCAAGCTGTGCCATTATAGTGTTATCTTCGAATTGCACCATAGAATGAATTATCGACTGTGGGTGGACAAGTACCTCAATTTGCGATGGTTTAACATCAAACAACCACTTAGCTTCAATCATCTCAAAACCTTTGTTCATGAGAGTTGAGGAGTCTATAGTTACCTTCATTCCCATATTCCAATTGGGATGATTCAGTGCTTGATTTTTAGTAACTTTTGTCAACTGCTCAGCAGTGAACTTTCTGAATGGACCACCTGAGGCTGTTAATAATATTTTATCTATCTTGTTATTTACTTCCCCGTTAAGACATTGAAATATTGCCGAGTGTTCAGAATCAACAGGCAATATTGCTACTCGATGCTTCAATGCTAAAGTTGCAATAAGCTCCCCAGCAACAACAAGTGTCTCTTTATTTGCTAAAGCAATGGCTTTTCCTGCATTTATAGCATTTAAAGTTGGATTTAATCCTGAAATGCCAACCATTGCAGTTAGCACCAAATCTATATTTTCGTCCTTTACAACTTCTTCAATTGCTTCGCTCCCACACCACACTTTTATTGGTAAATCAATCAAAGCTTCTTTTAGTTGACTATATTTATCCTTATTACCAATAACTACTATTTCGGGCACCATTTCTCGGGCCTGTTTTATAAGTAATTCAACGCTATTATTAGCAACAAGTACATATGCCTCGAACCTATCGGCATGCCTAGATATAACATCTAAAGCTTGGGTGCCAATCGATCCGGTTGATCCTAAAATAGCAATTCTACGTCTTTTCTTTTCCATGTTTGATTGTTGTACCAAAATCTTGCAAAGATAATAAAAACTAATTTAAATAGGACAATGCCTTTAGAGCCTCTTCAATGCTGTAAGTAACAATTGTTTCTCCATTAAAATTCAAAGTCCAGCTTTTATTTTCTTCATCTACATAAAGCTCAACAGGTGCATCTGATGTAATTTTATATCCTTTTCTTGAAAGGGCTTTTGTTGTCCACCTAGCAATAAGTCCATTGGGCTTACTTACATGAGTTGTAATAAATTTATCGAGATTTTTCTGAACAATAAAACTGCCATACTCTTTGTCAAACTCATATGAACTGTGTTGGAAGATATCTTCAAAGCTACCATTAAGTACTAAATCT
This sequence comes from uncultured Proteiniphilum sp., assembly GCA_964605035.1. Classification (GTDB taxonomy): domain Bacteria; phylum Bacteroidota; class Bacteroidia; order Bacteroidales; family Dysgonomonadaceae; genus Proteiniphilum. Next base: position 12,703 of record CAZSBA010000005.1, read on the forward strand.
TCGGGTGTCCCCACTGCTACACCATTACTATTTTCCATAAGCCAGAGTTTGTCTGCAACCTGCATGGCAGTCTCCAATTCGTGTGTAGATATAATTATGGTCTTTCCTGTTTCTCTAGCTAATTTTTGTAGCAACAATAAAATATTTATGCGGTTTGGCAGATCTAGATGTGAAGTAGGTTCATCAAGCAGTATAAGTGGGGTATCTTGTGCAAGTGCACGGGCTATAAACACTCGTTGCCGCTCACCATCAGACAGTTCATAAATACTCCTATCATCAAACCCCTCAAGATAAGTTATTTTCATTGCATCAGAAATAATCTCATTGTCTCTTTCAGATAAGCTACCCAACCAACCAGTGTATGGATCACGCCCGATTGAAATTAGCTCTCTTACATTAAATGAAGCAACAGAATGTTGCCCGGTGAGTACCACTGATAACAATCTCGCCCTTTTCTCTGGTTTGAGGCTAATTAAATCTTTATTTTCAAGGGATATCTCCCCACTAAAAATGGGTTGCAGGCATGCAATTGAACGAATGAGGGTTGATTTGCCACAACCATTCTTTCCTATCAGCGCAATAAGCTCTCCTTTATCGGCAGTCAGATTGAGGTTTTTTTGAATTGTTCTTGTTCTGTTTTTATCAGGATATCCTATAGTAACGTCAGAAAGCTTAAGAAAAGACATATCACTCCTCAAAAAGCCCTTCCGGGAGATCCATCTCAATAATTTTCTCTTCCTCATCAATAGCAGTAATAAAATCTTCAGTTGCAGGAATTAATATCTCCTCATCTCCATTATCCAGTATAAACAATACGTTCATAGTAGATTCATCTACGCTACTTATTCTACCTATAAACTCGCCGTCTATCCCTACTACATCGTAACCAACAAAAAAACTCCAATTAGCAACTCCACTATCTTCAGGTTCTTTAATCAGCTCTCGCGACATGAAAACATCAAGATTTATATATTTTGAAGCGCATTTCTCATCATTTATATCCTCGAATTTCACCCGTGCACTCACATCGGTTGTAAAAGTAAAATCTTCAATAAAAAATGGTACGGGTATGCTCTCAATCATCAGAAAATAATACTCACTTTCCAATTCAGCAAAACCAGCTCTATTGAATAGTATATTTATCTCACCCTTAATACCATACGGCTTTTGAGTGCGTCCAACATGTAAAATATCTTGTGTGGAAATCATCAATATTATCTTCTTCTCTGATGTCTAATGTTTTTTAGTTTGTCACGACTAGGCGCAATCTTAACTTCGGGGATAACGTAGTCTTCGCTAGAAAACTTTAATCTACCACCCGAAAGCTCGGCAAGATCTTCATATATCTTTTCATCATCTACATTCTTATTCCACTGAATATAAGACTTTTTCATCTGACCTACAATCATTTTAACCAGCTGAATCTTCTTATCCTCATCTTCCATTTTGGAAGCTATTGTAATAATCTTCTCAATGATTTTACCGTAATGGCGATACTTCATTGTGGGTCGACTATATTCAATTTTTCCAGGGGCAGAATACAATTCTTCTTTTTTTATAACTTCATATGGATACTCAATATCGAGTTTGAAGTCAGACATAATAGCCAAATGATCCCAAAGGATATGCTTAAAGTTGTTTACATCACGTAAGTGGGGAAACATATTCCCCATTACATCTATTACCGAGTATGCGCATCTCTTACGTTCTTCTGAGTCTTCAATTCCAACGCAATGATTAACCATATTCTGAATATTTCTACCATATTCAGGCATTGTAAGTTTCACCTTTTGTGTATTATATTGCATAATTATTTTATTATTTCCTCCTATGTTTGTATTTTAATTATCTCAATTTAAGCATATCTCCTTCTTCGGGTATATACTCATAGTTCTTTTTATTCAGACGGTATAAATTTCGTAGTTGTATTCCATATTTTTGTGAAATGCTATACATCGATTCACCCACCTGTACCGTATGATACTCATATCCTTTATCTGCCCTTTTTTTCTTTTTCTGAAAATATACAATGTCACCATCACTCAGAGGAAAATCGGCAGGAACCTCATTATATTTTAAAAGATCTTCTTCTTTAAATCCAAACTCGTTAGATATACTACCAAATGTATCACCATCAACAGCAATTACATAAACCAATCCGTGAGTTATATAAGGCTGATGGTTCCAAGTAGCCACTGAAGCCTCGCTGTTGCGAAGAGCTGCTCGTTGCTTGCGACTTACACCTTTGCGATATTTCCTGTCGTCAAACCGATACAACTCATAGTCCTCAATAAGTTTGATTAGCTTATTAGCATAAGCCCTGTCGGTTGCATAGCCCGACTGTTGAAGACCTCTAGCCCAACTTTTGTAGTCGGTAATAGAGAGTTTAAATAAGTTACTATATCTACTGCTGCCCACTAAGAATTCTGAGTGATCCTGATATGAATCTTCTACATTTCTATAGCTCCTGAAGCAATCGTTAGGTGTGTCATCAGCAGCAAACACTCTGCCACCACTCCAGCCTCTGTGGCATTTAATACCAAAATGGTTGTTCGAACTACGTGCCAAATCACTCATTCCTGCACCCGACTCTAATATTCCCTGTGCTAATGTTATAGAGGCAGGTATACCGTATCTCTCCATATGCTCAATAGCAAGATCACTATACTTTTCTATATAAATCTCGTAAGTCCTAACTCCCGACTGTGGAAACAAGTGAGAAGTTATAAATAAAAACGACAGAAGGAGTAAGAGTTGCGGAATATGACTATATTTGTAAGAATTAATCTGCATTATAATTTTAACAAGTATCTAAATATGCGAGAAATAAATTTATCTACAAAGATAGCTGTTTATCCTTTAGAGGAGTGCAATGAATTAGAAAAAAAACTAATAGCTGCTGCAAAACATGCAACTGAAAAATCTTATGCCCCATACTCAAACTTTAAAGTAGGTGCTGCTTTACTTTTAGAAAATGGTGAAATCATTACCGGTAATAATCAGGAAAATGCAGCATATCCATCAGGTTTATGTGCAGAAAGGGTTGCTATATTCTATGCTAACTCTAAATACCCCGACCAAAAAGTTGTAGCTATCGCTATAGCTGCATGGACCAATAATATATTCACAGATAACGCTATTACACCTTGTGGTGCTTGCAGACAAGCTCTTCTTGAAACAGAAAACAGATTTGGCTCTCCAATGAGAATTCTAATGTATAGCGAAGAGGCTGTTTATATTGTCAATAGTATAAAAGACCTGTTACCATTAAGTTTTGGAGATGAGCAGTTGAAAGCATCAAAATGATGCCTCGTAAAGAGTAACTAGATACCACCTATTATCAATAATAGCAAAATAATAGTCTGCATAGATTCCATTATTTATACCACGTATTTCTACAATTGCAGTATCATTTTTGAATCTTACAACCTGATAGTATTGGTCGTAAGGTCGAGTAAGGTATGTACTGTCATAGGTTAAATCAAGCTGCTCCCAATCGTATTTGCTTATAGTCTCTTCTATTGGTGCCATACCTTCATGTTCTGAATCAGGAACAATTATGCTTATTGGAAATTTAATACGTTGCATCTGAAAAGACTCCTCCCTACTAAACTTTTCAACAAACTTATTAAAGTCCTCACTATCCATGTTGGCTAATTCTGATGAACTGCTATCAGTGAGAATGGAATCGACTTTCTCATCACTAAGCACATTGTTATTCTTCTCCTTACTTTGAGTGCAAGAAAAAAGCATAAAGAGAAATGTGCAGGAGAAGATAAAAAATGTTTTTTTCTTCATAAAAAAATTATCCATCATTGACTTTCACAAAGATACAAAAAAAGTTGATAACCAAATAGTAATCTATAATATATTATAATGGAAATAATCGTTATCTTTGTTTCTAATTGTTTCAAAAATTACGAGTATAAATGAACTTGCAGGAAGAGATTAACAACCTTTTTTTTAATCAGCTAAACAATTGGGAACAATTGCATCATGCTATAGAACAACTAGATACGGTTAAATCAAAACAACTTAAGTGGAATGATGGCTCCTCTGTTACGATTCAGTATAATCCTGCTAGGATAACTTCAACAAGTGCAAGTGTCGATAACAAAAAACTTAGTAAAAGGCCCTGTTTCCTTTGTGAGGAAAATCGCCCCATTGAACAACAATGTATTTCTTTTTTAAGTAAATATGTAATCCTCTGTAACCCTTTTCCTATACTCCAAAATCATCTCACAATTGCATTGCACTCTCATGTACCTCAACGAGTACGCAATAAAATAGGAGACATACTGACACTCACCGAACAGCTTGATGAATATATTGTTTTTTACAACGGCCCTAAGTGTGGCGCATCCGCACCAGATCATTTTCATATACAAGCGGGACTAAAATCAGAGGTTTTAAAACAAGGTTATAACGATCTACGAACATGCATGATGATAAACAGCGATAATCGTGATGAAGCAATAGAACTCTTTGAAGAAGTGTATCAATATTTAAGTTCACTCCAACCTGACGAAAACGAGCCTATGATTAATATTATTTCTTATTATGAAAAGGGTATGTATAATATAAATATATTCCCTCGTAAGCAACATCGTCCAACTCAATATTACGATGAACGAAACGAAAAGTTGCTAATAAGTCCTGGGGCACTTGATATGGCAGGACTACTAATAACTGTAAGGGAAGAAGATTTTAAAAAAATAGATAAAAGTGATATCGAAGATATTTACAATCAGGTTTCATTACCTATAATTTAATCTACTAATCATATATTCACTTTATATCTAACAACAAATAACTGAAAACTTTTTAGAGGGCTAAAATTAAATAAAATATGGAAAATTCTGAAATTATACTAGTTAATATCAACGGTGAAGATAAACCAGGACTTACTGCTGCACTAACAGAGATATTGGCTAAACATGGTGCTTTTATTTTAGATATTGGTCAATCCGACATTCATAGAAATGTGGCAATTGGCATACTTTTTAAATCTATGCATAACAACTCAGGTGAAATATTGAAAGACCTATTATTTAAAGCCTATGAGATGGAGGTTAACGTGAAATTCACTCCTATTTCAGCAGAAAAGTACTCAAATTGGGTGAGTATGCAGGGTAAGAACAGGTATATCATAACTCTCTTGGGTAGAATTCTAACTGCCAAACAGATTGCTGCTGTATCAAGGATTATTGCAAATCAGAATCTGAATATAGATAATATGATACGGCTTACGGGTCGCATCCCTCTTGATGAGGAAGAACGTGCTGCTAAATCGTGTGTTGAGTTGTCTGTGCGTGGCACACCCACTAACCGCCAGCAGATGCAGCAATCATTCATGGAATTGTCATCTGATTTAAACTTCGATATTTCGTTTCAGGAAGAGAGTATGTTTAGACGTATGAGAAGACTTATATGCTTTGATATGGATTCTACACTCATTCAGACGGAGGTTATTGATGAATTGGCCGAACGAGCTGGTGTGGGAGAAAAAGTTAGAGCTATTACAGAATCTGCAATGCAGGGTGATATAGACTTTGAAGAGAGCTTTAAACAGCGTATAAAACTACTTAAAGGATTAGACGCATCTGTACTTAAAGAAGTGGCTGTAAGTTTACCAATAACTGAGGGGCTTGGGCGGTTAATGAAGGTGTTACAAAAAGTTGGTTTTAAAACTGCCATTCTTTCGGGAGGGTTCACATATTTTGGTGATTATCTTAAAGAAAAGTATGGATTCGATTATATGTATGCTAATGAACTGGAGATTGTTGACGGAAAACTTACAGGCAACTATATCGGAGATATTGTAACCGGAAAGAGAAAGGCTGAACTACTAAAACTAATTGCACAGGTTGAGAAAATTGATCTAAGGCAAACAGTGGCAGTAGGTGACGGCGCAAATGATTTGCCAATGTTAGGTGTAGCAGGTTTGGGAATAGCCTTTCATGCTAAGCCAAAAGTTATACAAAACGCACGGCAGTCACTCTCATCAGTAGGCATAGACGGCATATTATACTTCCTTGGTTATAAAGACTCTATGCTAGACAGCGAAATGGTTTTAGTCTAATTTAATTATCATTATCTATTGAATTATGGAGACAGTTGAAAACATTAAGGCTCCCGTACATGCACTTGTATGCTTCCATGATGCTGAAACGGCAAGGGCTATGAGCGAAACAGCTGCTTTTCTGGCTTTTTCGGGTTCAGAGAATTCATCAATTACATTTTTACACCTAACAGATGAAGATATTGAACCAGTTCATTCTGTCAATGAAGATGAGTATCAGAGTAAAGCTTTTAAAACTTTAGTTGGTAAATTTGATAAAAACAAGTTTAGTGTTCGCACATTTATAAAGAAAACTAACGATCATATTACTGAAGTAAAGAGAACTATAAAGGAGCAGAATTTCAATTTACTTATATATGGGATGAACAATAAAAATATTACTCCAGCATTGTGTAGCAGATTAAGTAAACTGAAGGGCAATCCAACAATTTCAGAATTAGAGATAAAAGATCATTTTAAACCTAATGAATGGCTCATGATGAACAGGGTGTCAGATCTATTTAATTTGAACTCGGTAACCACTTGTGTGTTTATAAATAACAACCTTAGAGGCTTGAATAGGTTTTTTGTACCTATACTTGGTACCACAGATGCTAAGGTTTTACCATCTACTGTTACAAGATTTGCCCGTAAGGAGAATGCAGAATTTATGATTTGGGATGCTATTGGCGCAATAGATAAGGATCAGAAGTTACAGAAATTCTACAATACTTTCCAGAAAGTGACAGATGACAAAGTTTTCTTATGGGATACCGACAAAAAGATTGAAGTAGATTTTATATTACTACAGGATCTATGTATTATGGGAGTTGAAGGTTGGAATAAATTAGTAAGGACTAATTTACCCTGGATTGAATATCTTCCGTCTACCCTAATAATAAAAAGTAAAACAACATAAGAAATATGAGTCCAACTGACATAAATAAAAGAAGAGAGATAATTTACAGTTACATCGAAAAGAAGCAACTTAAAAGTGCAATTGAAAATGTTAAGCAGCTTACTGATATACAACAAAACTGGTCTGTATCTGAAAAACTTACTGAATTGGAAACAAACTACAAGTTCATGTTGCATTATCTGGTTGAGGGTAAAGGTGATCCACAACAGGATAAGATATACGATAAACTATTCAGAGATATTTATATCTTAACTGACGAAGCTGCAGAGAGTTTACTTATGCAAGAAAGCAGCTCTGTTTTCTACGAAAAGTTGCGGGTTCAAAACGTACGCGAAGCAGTTACACTTGATGATTATATAGACATTTTAATTAAACATGCCGACACTGCAACTTTCTTAGACCTGCTTGAGGAGGGTGAAGAGAAGGCTACCAGAGTAAGAAAAAACTCATTGGCTCATGAAAATACATTACGTGACCTTTTTTATTATGTATTCACTTCTCCACTTGCCAACAATGATTTCATAGAATCACTCAACAGATTTATCGATGACGGGGTAATTCCAGTAAACGATAAATGTATGATTATCTCAGCACTCACTCTTAATATCTTTGAAAGGTTTGATGCAGCAAAAATATTATTCCTTCTTGATGTTTGTCGAAGCCCTCAACAAGAAATTGCTGCCCGCGCTATTATAGGAATAATACCTATATTTCAAATCTATAGAGAAAGATGTCAACTATATCCTGACTGTGGTAATAGGGTAAAACTTTTATCTGATGACACACATTTCAATCGCATGTTTATGAGAACTATTACAGGCTATATACAGGCACATGAAACAGAAAAAATAACTAAAAGGCTCAATGAAGAAATCATTCCCGAAATGATGAAATTGAGTCCTATGATTGGTAAAAAGATAAAACTAGACGAATGGTTGGGTGAATCGGGTTTAGATGATAAAAACCCCGAGTGGCAGAAAATTCTTGATGAGAGTGGGCTAACCGATAAACTTCAAGAATTCTCAGACCTCCAGATGGAGGGTGCCGATGTTTTTCATTCAACATTCTCTAACTTGAAAAACTACCCCTTCTTTAATGAATTAAGTAATTGGTTTCTACCTTTCGACACACAACATAGTAGCGTAAGGGGAGTGTTTAGTGAGGATAGGGAGAGTTCATCAATAATTGCATCAATGTTCGAAACTTCTCTAATTTGTAATTCTGATAAGTATTCATTCTGCTTCAGTATAATGATGATGCCTGAGGAATATCGCAATATGATGATTGGTCAGCTAGGTACTGAAGGTGATGAGCTAAAGAAAATGCAGGAAGAAGAATTGACTCTTAACCCAAATCAGAAAGAGGAATCAATCATTAAACAATATATTCAAGACTTATATCGCTTCTTTAAACTTCACCCTAGAAGCTCCAACTTCAAAGACATTTTCAACTTATCCCTTAACTTTCATGAGATAGAAGAATTTAACCCAATAGTACTGCAACCACGCAATCTTGAGCAGGTTGCTCTTTATTATTTTGAAAAAAACAATTTTAAAGAAGCCTCTGGAGCATATAAGTTGCTTTCGGATAAGGTGCAGCCAAAGAGTGAATACTGGCAAAAGATGGGTTACTGTAAACAAATGATGTCCGATATAAAAGGTGCACTAGATGATTACCTTCACGCCGAATTAATAGAAGATAATAATTCGTGGTTGCTAAATAGGATAGCCCACTGTTATCGTGTTTTGAAAAAACCCGAAACAGCTTTAGAATATTACAGGAGATTAGAACAGTTTAGACCCGATGATCTAAATGTTCAGCTCAATATAGGTCATTGTTATTTAGAACTCAAACAATATGACGCTGCACTTAATTACTACTTTAAAGTTGAACTTTTAGACAGCAACAATACGCGTGCCTGGCGTTCAATTGCGTGGTGTGCATTTCTATCAAACAAGTTTGATGTGGCACAAAACTATTATAGTCGAATTCTTGAGAACAAACCCAATACTCACGATTTTCTAAATGCAGGTCATGTAGAATTATGTTTAGCCAATAACAATAGAGCCGTTGAGTTCTATAAATTATCTCAAAATGCATCAGGTAATTTTGATGTTTTTACTTCTATACTTGAAGATGATATTGCTGTTTTAAAAGAAGCAGGAGTTGATACCAAAATACTTCCAATTATTGTTGACAAGATTAGATATGATGTAGAATAAATTATTCTGTAATTCTTGATAAAGATTTGTATCGTAGTGACTACAAAGCTTTTCTATTTATATAGATTATTTAATTCTATAAAATCATAAACTTCTGGTGGAAGAAATGCTCTAACATTTTTACCATCTTTGATGCTATGTCTTATAAAGGTCGATGAGATTTCCACAATAGGAGCATTAATCTGTTTTACTGTTTCAATCAACGATTCAGGAACTACCACTTCGGCTCTCTGACGTGGATAAATTAGAATTTTATAGTTATCAATTATTTTATTATATTCTTTCCAATTATCAAAATAGGTCCAATTATCGGCTCCAATAATGAGTGAAAAAATATAATCGGGGTATTCATATGAAAGTTTTTCGAGTGTATTAATTGTAAATGAGGGACGATTCATATGCAACTCTATATCTGAAGCTTTTATATTGTCATATTTATCAACTGCAAGCTCAACCATTTTAAGTCGCACTTGTTCGTCTAACATTTCATGTCTGCTTTTTAAAGGATTATGTGGAGTAACAATTAACCAAACCTCATCTAGTGTTGTAAATTCACACATATAGTTGGCCATTATTAGATGTCCGTTGTGTATTGGATTAAAAGATCCAGAAAAGATACCTATTTCCTTCTTTTTTATCATTAATATATATGTTTAAAAAACCGATGAATCCGAAGAAACACCGATCTTTTAATTTAGAAATTAATCAAGTTTTAAGATTAATAAGGTTTTTGAATTACCCCGGTTATATAAGTGAGAGTAAAACTCTCTTTTTTGATAATTCCGGGGGCAGACTAAACTCTTTTCCTGAAGAGCGAGATAATCCAAAGTAATAATACAGCACCAACAAGAGCTGTTACGAGTGAGCCCAATATTCCTCCCGCTGCAATGCCCAGAAGTCCGAAAACCCATCCTCCTATTACTGCTCCTGCTATACCTACCAGAACATTAACTATGAAGCCAAAGCCTCCTCCTCTCATTAAAGTTCCTGCAAGCCATCCTGCAACTGCTCCGATAATAATCCACCATAACCATCCCATAATTCTGTGTTTTAGTTAATATTTTAATGAATTTAGCCAATTTTTTATTGACATTCTGTTATTTAAACACGTTGAACAAAGAATAGTTTAACATTCATCAAAAAAAATCAGCACATTCTATTTTTATAATCCTCATAACTATAACTTCGATAAAGTTCAAATTCATTATTTTGGTGCCAAATTCCAATAGAAGGATGAGATACACCATTAAACATAGTGGTTTTAACAGTAGTGTAATGATTCATATCCTCAAATACAATGCGATCGCCAATTTCAAGAGGTTTATCAAACGACCAGTCGCCCATAAAATCACCGCTCAAACAGCTATTTCCACCCATTCTATATGTAGGTTTACCCACAACAGAATCGTTATAAGCTCCCCTTATACGAGGTTTGTAAGGCATTTCAAGACAATCGGGCATATGACATGCAAAAGAAACATTAAGCATTGCAGTACTAATGCCATTATTCTCTACTATATCTGCAACAGTTGCCACTAAAACACCAGTTTGCCAAACAAAAGCACTACCTGGCTCCATTATAATTTGTAGATGTGGATAACGCTCTTTCAATCCTTTTAATACAATATGAAGATGCTCGATGTCATAATCTTCATGAGTCATTAGATGACCACCTCCAAGATTAAGCCATTCAATATGATGGAAGAACTTACCGAATTTATGCTCAAGAACCTGAAGAGTCTTTTCTAGATCATAGGAGTTATTCTCGCAGAGATTATGCATATGTAAGCCTGTTATTCCTTCGGGCAAAGTATCACCCAGCCTATCTGCAGTAACCCCCAATCGAGAACCAGGACTACTAGGATTATACAAGTCTGTATCTACAACAGAAAACTCTGGGTTGATTCGCAAACCACACTTAATTCTATTTTCCGAAGCTATAACCTGTGGGTAATATCGCTGGAACTGAGATAAAGAGTTAAATGTGATGTGACTACTATATTTTAAATAGAGTGGAAAATCTTCATCCGTATAAGCAGGAGCATATGTATGTGCTAAATTGCCCATTTCTTCAAATGCGAGTTGTGCTTCACCTACCGAACTTGCAGTTGAGTGTTGAATATATTCCCTGATAATCGGAAAAGACTTCCATGCAGCAAATGCTTTAAATGCTAAAATTATTTCTATCCCTGCACGATCTTTTACAGATTTTATAAGTTGAAGATTTTTACGCATTAACTCCTCCTCCATTACAAAACATGGTGAAGGAATCTTTGACAAATTAATCATTATATTTGTGATTTTAGTGTTTATTAAACTATAATTATTTAAAAACCCTGATAGTCATATTCCAGGGTTATAATCATCTTCTGTTTGCAATTCATATTTGCCAATATGCACTTTTTCCCATCTTAAATTGTTTAAATCTGCAGGAGTTCTCTCTTTCTCCTTCTTTCCAAAAGATATAACACATATAACCTCAAGTGGCATAGGAATATCCAGAAGATCATTTATAAATTCACCAGAAGTAATTGTTTCGGTATAATTACGGTTTCTAATTTGTACCCAGCAACTGCCTATACCCAGTTCTTCTGCCTGCATTTGCATGTTAATAGCTGCTATCGAAGCATCTTCTACACATGCATTACTTATTAGAGGATTACCAGTAATGACCACCACCAATGCGGCATCTGCTATAAATGAAGCACTATGAGGTTTACATTCTGATAAAGCTTTTAATGTATCTTTATCCTCAACTGCAATAAAGTCCCATGAATGCTTATTCTTAGATGTAGGTGACAGTAGTGCTGCTTCTAAAATCAATTTTGTTTCATCCGACGAAAGCAACTCATCAGTATATTTACGAATGCTACGCCTTTTTATCTGTAATTGTTGAAAATTTTCCATCTTATGTAGTCATTTTAATCTGCAATCATCAAATCAAACTACAATAATACGCAAAAGAATGGAATATTTACACTATTACAAAAATCTAAAATATAGCAAAGACTATTTAAAATTTAGCCAAAACACTAGTGATCAAGAAGTATTATTTAGAATTAATCTACATTACCAAGTTTTTTTTCTAATTTTGCTACAAATTGATAGATAATATGCATAATTCCTCGATATTAAAAATGAGACCATCTATGAAGATGGCAGATCAGATAGATTCAAATCCGAAGTTATTATTGATGTTACAACACTTTGACATCGATTTCAGAGTTAGTGATTTAACGGTTTCGCAACTTTGTTTACAATACGATATTAGCGAAAATCTATTCGTTGACATTGCTAATCTATACAATGGTTTTGGAGCTAAAAGAAACCACACATATACAAAAAAAGATCTTTTGCAGGTGATTGATTTTCTTAAAAACACTCACCATTATTATCGTTCAGATATGTACCCGCAGATAAATCAGTATATACATAAGCTACAGGAGAATCACCCTGAAGTTGAACTTAGGTTGATAGAGAAGTTCTTTAATGAATACTTCACTGAAGTGAAAGAGCATTTAGATTATGAGGATGACATTGCATTTCCTTATTTCATTAAGCTTTTGAAAGAGAATAGCACTAACGATGCTCGTGAACTTTACTCATCTAAAGAATACAGTGAACATCATACAGATATTGAACTAAAGTTGCATGATTTGAAGAATCTGCTACTTAAGTATGTTAAGGTAGACAATGATTTGGATTTACGCAGGAAGCTTTTTTTTGCACTCTATGAACTTGAGTACGACTTATATATACATTCTCTTATTGAGGAGTCAATATTAATTCCATCGGGGTTAAAAATCGAAAGCAAAGAAAATGCATAAGAATCCACTACATATTTTAATTCTTGAAAGTTCAAGAATCATTTTCGAAGGTCTTTATACAATCCTTTACCAGTCAGATCTTGATTGCAAAATATATCACATTGAAGCAATTGATGAGCTCAGTGGTGTTTTGGAAACCGAGAAAATAGACATCTTCATTGCCAATTTATTGCATTTTGTAAATAGGGAAAAAGAGATTAAAAAGTTTAGAAAAAATAATCCCAATATATCAATTGTTGGTATTGACTTTGGTATGATGCAAAAATCCGATCCTGAGCCTGATGCATTATTCTCTCTATATGATACACAAGAAAAAATTATTAGTCTGATAACAAGGCTTGAGAGTAAGAACAAAAATATTTCAAAATACAATGAAAAGGACGACAATCTAACCAAAAGAGAGATTGAAGTACTTACTGGGATTGTAAATGGCAATCTGAATAAAGAGATAGCGGAATCTCTCAATATCAGCATCCATACTGTAGTTAGACATCGGAAAAACATTACCACTAAAACTGGTATCCGCAGTCAATCCGGACTAACTATATACGCTATATCAAAAAAGATTGTTGATATCGAAGATATAGAAATTTAAAAATGATAATTTATAGTAGCTGCTATATTTGAAGGCTCAATCTGATTTAAATAACCTCCTCTATAGTAAGAAGTATATCCCTTTGAGTCGAATATATTATTATAAAACACTCTTATCTGTATTTTATTAACTCTATATCCAGCTTGAAGATTAAAAGTTGAATATGGATCGGCAATAAATGGTTTTGTATTTGGCTGTACATTATGTCCAGGTAAAACTTGATATGTATACTCTGCAAAGGGCCTTTCTCCTACATAGTATATACCAGCCCCGAGTGATAAATTTCTCAAATACCCTTCGAAGAAAGTATAATTAAACCATCCATTGGCCATATGATTAGCAGTGTTCATAGGTGAAGAGCCTTCGTGATAATAGGGACTATCTTGATAACCAGCATCGAGGTGTGAATATCCAAGAACAGCATCCATATTTCTAAGAATTTTCCCTGTCAACTCTAGCTCCACACCTTGACGTTTAAGATTACCTGCTTTGATATAATAACCAGTATTTCTTCCAGCATCGTCGAGAGCAGCATATGAAATATTGTTATTAAGTATATTAAACCATGTAGCATTAAATCTGAGTCTATTATCGAACCATTCAGTTTTGAACCCAACCTCAATTTGCTTTTCGCGAGTAGCTCCAACCGGAGTGACTTTATCTTCTAAAAGATTACCTGCACCACGAAGTGATGTAGTTGTAGTATAAGAAACAAACATATTAAGGTTCTTAACAGGAGTAATGATTATTCCTAATAATGGATCCCATACGCTTCCGCCTGTAGTTGAAACTGTATTATCACTCAATCCACTCATTTGGCTATATCTTAAACCAAGCGATAACTTAAGATATTGGTTGAAAGTCATTACCTCTTGCAATAGCAAACCATATGCATAATCACGAGTGTTAACAGACTCGCCATTCACAAGATTTACCTGCGGCAGCACATTGTTAATTGATTGTAATACATCAATTGTATCCACTACCACAGAATTAGTATTGATTGTAGAAACATCTGTCCACCTATAATCTAGGCCCAAATTAAATGTATGTCTTATTGATCCCGTATATAAATCCTTTCCAATAAGATCGAGTTGAAAAACACCATTCTTATCTAATCTCTCACTACCACTATAAGCTCTTGAACGTAAATTGTAGTTGCCAGTTTGAGAAACATTTCTAAGTGGACTTGCATGAGATGCAATTTTTGTTAACTCCATATCTGAACCTGCATATGCAACTCTAAGACTTAACCAATCATTAAGTCCTCTATTAAGCTGTGCCAAATATGTAAATGTATTTACTACCTGACGGTCTGTTGAGAAACCCATAAACTTGCTATTAGGCATATCATAAACATTATAAATACTATCTGAACTAAGGTTTACTGTACCTTGATCGGGTGTTCGAGAGTCATGCATATAGTCCATCTCGACTGTCAACTGAGTTTTATTGTCGGGATGCCATGCAAATGAAGGGTTCAGATAAATTCTATCTTTTGATACATGATTGCGATAATTATCGCCACGCTCGTAAGCACCATTAATACGAAAAGCTGTACGTTGTAATTTATCTGTTACAAACTGCACATCAAATGTTGGACGTAGTAGCCCCCAGCTTCCAGTTCTTAAACCAACATTCCCTGAATTTATAAAACGAGGAGTTTTTGTTGCAATATTTACAATTCCTCCAGCAGAACCAAGGTCATTACCTAAACCTTGTGCAATTGCAGCAGACCCCCTTAGAATCTGAATAGTTTCTACCCCTTGCATATCAGTTAGAAAACCAGCACCTCTAAAATCAGAATGTACTCTAACACCATTTTTCACAACGGGAATTCCCCTGTATCCACGAGATGTCAAACTCTCTGATGTATTACCAAAAGTGGCGAAAGTGCCCAAACCAGGCGAATTTCTCACAGCATCATTAAGTGTAAGAACACCTTGATCTGCAATCATCTTCTGTGAAATTACAGAAATACTCTGCACTTGCTCATCCAAACGTAATGGGATTCGGGTTAGTGCATCCATCTTTTCAGGACGCTCACGTCTTTTACCAAACACTTCAACCTCAAGTAAAACCTGACCATCGTTTTCAAGAACAAACTCCTCCCTCTTGTTCTGTCCCTGCAAAAAAACTATTTCTTTGATAAGTGGTGAGTATCCCACGTAACTAACCACTATAGAATACTTACCAGCGGGTATGTTACTCACATAAAATTCACCAAATGTATCAGTGTCATCGCCAATACCCAGTTCTTCAAAATATACTGTAGCTCCAATAAGTTCACTGCCATCTTTATCTGTTACAATTCCTGAAAATATATTATTGTTCTGACTTAATACAGTAAATGTACAAGTCATCAAACCTAGTAGTAGAACGATTAAATTTTTACTCATCTTGTTTTTTATCTTTTTTAAAAGTCTAAATTTCAAGTGTGCAAAGTAAAAGCAAATACCATGGAGCTGCAATACCATTAAATTACCATTTACAAACTTGCTAATACTTACTATTTGCCACGCAACTGGGCAAATTCTATCTATTTTCACTAATTATCAAACTTTTTACAGAATTAGGTGTTTCAACCTTTTAAAAATCAAAATAGCAATAAATCGTAAATTCATTTTCTATTATTAAATATTAATCATAGATTTACGGTTTCTGAAAATTATTAATCGTATGAAAATTCACGAATACCAAGCAAAAGAAATGTTCTCGGCATACGGAATACCTGTTGACCAAAGTGTCGTATGTCGTTCAGTGGAAGATGCAGTAAAAGCATATTCACAATTAGACTCACAAAGAGTAATAGTTAAAGCTCAAGTTCATACCGGAGGCAGAGGCAAAGCTGGTGGAGTAAAGCTTGCAGGAGATGAAGTAGAATTGCGTAAACATGTTGCTAACATCCTTGGCATGGATATAAAAGGATTTATTGTCGATCGAGTATTGGTGGGTCAAGCAGTTAATATTTCAAAGGAATTCTATGTAAGTTATGTAATTGATAGACGTACAAAATCTGCAATTCTAATGCTAAGTAAAGAGGGTGGAATGGATATTGAGGAGGTTGCAAGAGTAACACCTGAAAAGATTCATAAAATTGTAATCGATCCTTCAATAGGTGTACCAGACTTCCTCGCTCGTGAAGCTGCTTTCAACCTATTTGATGATATAAAGCTAGTTAGGCAGACAGCTGGAATTCTTCAAAAACTATATAAACTTTTTGTTGTGTCTGATGCGTCATTAGCTGAAATTAACCCGCTTGTTCTAACAAATGAAGGAAATATCATTGCAATTGATGCAAAGATGACTTTTGATGATAATGCCCTATTCAGACACCCTAAGGTAGCAGCTTTAAACGAACCAACCGAAGAAGAGAAGAAAGAACTCTTTGCAAAAAGCAAAGGATTTAGCTATGTAAATTTAGGTGGAGAAATTGGCTGTATGGTTAATGGCGCGGGTTTAGCAATGGCAACAATGGATGTTATTAAACTATATGGAGGTAATCCTGCTAATTTTTTAGATATTGGTGGTAGTTCTAACCCAAACAAGGTGATAGAAGCAATGAAGCTATTACTTAGCGACAAGAACGTAAAGGTCGTACTGATTAATATATTTGGAGGTATAACTAGATGCGACGATGTTGCAAGAGGACTTCTTGAAGCATTCAAACAGATAAAGACTGATGTACCAGTGGTTATTCGACTCACAGGTACAAATGAGAAAGAAGGACGGGCTTTATTAGAAGGCACCGATTTGCACGTAGCAAATACTATGGGAGAGGCTACTCAGATGGCAGTAGATCTTGCAAAACAGCTTCAAAATTAAACCAAACTAATAACATCAAACTGAAAAACTAATTATGAGTATTCTTATTGATAAAAAAACGCGACTTGTAGTTCAAGGAATAACTGGGAGAGATGGTGCTTTTCACTCTACAAAAATGAAAGCTTACGGAACAAATGTAGTTGGTGGCACTTCACCAGGAAAAGCAGGTGAACTGGTGGATGGTGTTCCGGTATTTAACACTGTTAAAGATGCAGTTTATGAAACAGGTGCTAATACATCAGTTATTTTTGTACCTGCGCCTTTTGCTAAAGATGCTATGATGGAAGCTGCAGATGCAGGAATAAGTTTAATTATTTGTATTACAGAAGGGGTACCCACTCTTGATGTTGTTGAAGCACATAATTTTATTAAGAAAAAAGGTGCAAACCTTATTGGTCCTAACTGCCCGGGATTAATTTCACCAGAGAAGAGTATGGTGGGAATAATGCCAACTATGATATTTAAAAAAGGGAGCACAGGTGTAATTAGCAGAAGTGGAACACTTACTTATGAAGTGGTTTATAATCTTACTGCCAACGGGATGGGACAATCTACTGCCGTAGGTGTTGGGGGTGACCCTGTTGTAGGACTTTATTACCAAGAACTTTTAAGTATGTTTGAGAACGATCCAGAAACAGACTCAATTGCTCTTATAGGAGAAATTGGTGGTGATGCCGAAGAACAAGCAGCCGAGTATATTAAAAACAATATAACAAAGCCTGTGGTTGCATTTATTGCAGGACAACAAGCACCTCCCGGAAAACAAATGGGCCATGCAGGTGCAATAATTTCAAGTGGAGCAGGCACTGCAGCTGAAAAAATTGCTGCATTTAAGACAGCAGGAGTACCGGTTGCAAATGAACCTAGTATGATTCCTGAATTATTAAAGAGAAAGATGTAGTATCTTTTAAGTTGTATTCCTCAATATATGCATGGTTAGGCAAATAAGATATTGTCATATTAATGAAAGAGATTGCATCTATTTATATGATGCATTCTCTTCTATTTATAAGATTTAAACTAATACTTAAAGTCAATTAACCCGCCGTCAACTCTGAAAGCCATTCCTTCAGTCCAACTTTTGTGTATCGTTTGAAAAATTAAACATCTTCTTATTCGTTCAAAATTTTAACTCCCTCTAATTTAGCTTTTGAAATAGATTTAGGGTCATTATTATTGATAAAATATTTGTCAATATCAGGAATTTTCAATTTCAAACCAGCTTTTACTCTATTAGGATTAGGAATAATATCTAAGTTCTCTTGATATATATATACCCAAAACTCCTTATCTCCAAATAGCTCTAATGCTAATAGCCTAAGAGTTTCTCCCTCATCCAAAATTACTATCTTCTGATGCTTTTCTTCTACTTTACCAATATTACTATTTTCAGGATCAATATCGAGAGGAAATGGCTTTTCAACTTCAACAATATTTACATTGTGAACTGAAGTAGTTTTTCTGTTTATTCCTTTTTTTTGTAGTTCCACTGAAAAAAAAAAGAGCAGCCAAAGTAATAGCCACACCTCCTACTATAGGCACCAAAATTCTACTTTTATTAGTCCGTTGTTTTATTGGAGGAGTTTCTTTAGTGGTGAAATGAGTTTTCTCATCTTCTTGTAAAGTTATCTTAATAGGCTTTTCTACATCTATATCAGACTCATCAACGATAATGGAGTCTGTAGGAAGTTCGGGAACATTATCAACTGCAGGAGCGACTGTCGCTTCGTCAATAATGGAATCATCTTGTTTTAAGTCAGCTTCTGAGATTACAGATATACCAGCTAATTCGACTCCCTCATTTAATACAGTAGGCACAAAATTAATGAATGCACTATTTATCCTATTTTTTAATGATATTTCAGGCTCAAATAACAAAACTTCAGAATTCTCATCAGTGTCATCTTCTACTTGAACAACATTATCAGAATCATCGAGTTCTTCTTTCATTGAGCCTGTCAAATTCGATTCAAAAAGAATCTCAACTAATGGTGGCATAAGTAATCGCTCACCAGTTTTGCTATTCAAGGAAATATATTCAGACCTCTTTTGAGTTTTAAAAACACCAAATTCATCAATGTGAACAATACCATTTTCTGATAACTCTTCAGATAAAACACTCAAAATTATATCCAACACATAATTAGTTCTCTCTACAGATATCTGAATTTTTTCAGCTATAATATCTGATAATTCTTTTTGTGTCATATTGTATATTTTTGATTCTATTATCTAATATTGATATTAATATATTCTTTAGCTGGAAACTACATTTATGCTGTAATAGAATGTTATTTTACACTTCCAATTAAGTCAAAAGGATATGCTGATTCAATTGTCACATTGTAGAAGTCACCGATATTCAATTTTCTTTCTTTGTTTATCAAAACCTCACCATCAACTTCAGGTGAATCAAATTGAGTGCGTCCTACATAAAAATTAGGGTCCTCTCTATCAACTATAACTTTAAAAGTTTCACCTATTTTAGTTTCGTTTATAGAAAGTGAAATACCTTCCTGTATTTCCATTATTCTGTTCATACGATCTTGTTTAACAAACGCATCAACATCATCTATATAATTCTTATCATTATATGTATCCTCTTCATGAGAATATGGAAAAGCGCCAAGACGTTCGAAACGATACTCCCTCACAAAATCAATCAACTCATCAAAATCTTTTTCTTGTTCGCCTGGATGACCAACCATCATAGTTGTTCGCAGATGAATTCTAGGCACTTCTTCCCTAATTATATTAATAAGTTCAATAGTTTGCTGTTTGGTAATATTACGTCGCATAATTTTAAGCATTCTATCACTTATATGTTGAAGTGCGATATCAAGATACTTACATACGTTATCTCTCTCACGCATTACCCTTAATAAATCGAGAGGAAAGTGAGCAGGATATGCATAATGAAGACGAATCCAATCAACACCCTTAATATCGGCCACTCTTTCTACTAACTCGGGTAGTTTCATTGTTTTGTATATATCAAGTCCATAGTAAGTGAGGTCCTGAGCTATAAATTGAAACTCTTTTACTCCACTGTCAACCAAACGATGTACTTCTTCTACAATTTCTTCAATTGGTCGCGAATTATACTTACCTGTTATAAGAGGAATTGAGCAATATGAGCAAGTTCTATTACAACCCTCAGATATTTTTAGATATGCATAATGTGATGGTGTTGATAACGATCTGTCAAATTGCAAATCGTTGTTGTAAGATTTGCCTAGGTCGGCTATGATACCTCTCCAATCGAATTTACCATAAAACTTGTCAACTTCAGGTATCTCTTGCTGTAGTTCCTCTCTATATCTTTCCGAGAGGCAACCCATCACATAAAGCTTTTTTAGGCGATTTTCATTTTTTGCTTCTGCAAAAGAAAGAATTGTGTTTACCGACTCTTCTTTAGCATCGCCTATAAAACCACATGTATTTATAATTGCGATTTCACCTCTTGGGTTATTTGAATCATGCTCTAGTGTATACCCATTAGATATAAGCTGTCGCATGAGCAGTTCAGAATCTACCAGATTCTTGGAACACCCAAGTGTTACTACATCTACTCTATTCTTTATTGCTGATTGTTTCATTCTCCAAAAAATGAATCAACAAATTCTTTGCTGCGAAATACCTGTAAATCATCAATACCTTCTCCCAGACCAATGTATTTAACTGGAATTTTAAACTGATCGGATATCCCAATTACCACTCCACCCTTAGCTGTGCCATCTAGTTTAGTAATAACTAACCCTGTCACTTCTGTTGCAGCTGTAAATTGTTTAGCTTGTTCAAAGGCATTCTGACCGGTAGATCCATCCAGTATTAATAAAACCTCATGTGGTGCATCTGGTACAATTCTACCCATTACATTCTTAATCTTAGTAAGCTCGTTCATAAGATTAACCTTGTTGTGTAGGCGACCTGCTGTATCTATAATTACCACATCGGCGTTGTGTGATTTAGCTGAATTAACAGCATCAAAAGCTACAGATGCTGGGTCCGATCCCATTTTCTGTTTAATAACCGGCACACCTACTCTCTTACCCCATATATCCAGCTGTTCAACAGCTGCTGCACGAAATGTATCAGCAGCACCCAAATAAACAGATAATCCTTTCTGTTTAAACTGATGAGCAAGTTTGCCTATTGTAGTGGTCTTCCCCACTCCATTTACACCTACCACCATTATAACATGTGGTTTATTTTCTTTTGGGACAGAGAATTCGTGGACATCACTAGAGCGATTCTCCGTTAGTAGTAGGGTTATTTCTTCACGTAATATCCTATTTAACTCATCGATACTTAAATATTTATCTTTAGCTACGCGCTCTTCAATGCGGTCTATTATTTTTAATGTAGTTTCAACTCCAACGTCAGATGTTACTAAAATTTCTTCCAGCTCATCAAGAACATCATCATCTACCTTCGATTTTCCTGCTACTGCACGAGTTATCTTTGAGAAGAAACTTACTTTTGTTTTCTCAAGACCTTTGTCAAGAGTCTCTTTTTTCCCTTTTGAGGATCTATTGAAAAAGCCCATATTACACTATAAATTAAATAATAACCAGACCTGAATAATTGTACAAATCTACTAAATAGTAAACAAAAAAAAATCCCTGCGACGAAGCACAGGGAAGCTTTTAAATATTTTTAACGATATAATCGTTTTATAAATTCTGCAGGTGCAAACTTCTTACTTAAAATAGTCTTTTACCTGATCATTCAGAATCATCTCTTCTTTGAAACTATATGCTCCTGTTTCAGGCGATTTTACCATTTTAATCACTTTAGTGTGACTTCGCCCTGTTGTGGTTGTTTTATCGCGGAATCCCGCAACTGCCTTCTTTGCCATAATCTATGCTATTTACTTTATTTCTTTATGAACGGTCATCTTTTTAAGAACTGGATTATACTTTTTCAGTTCTAAACGACCGGTTGTATTCTTTCTGTTCTTAGTTGTAATATATCTTGATGTGCCGGGCATACCACTCTCCTTGTGCTCTGTACACTCCAGGATCACTTGCACTCTATTACCTTTAGCCTTTTTACTCATCTCTGCTTTCTCCTATTCGTTATGCGTAAGCGTTACGCGTTTAAAAATCCTTTTGTTGCAGCTTGCTTTAATGCTGCATCCAATCCAATCTTATTGATAGTGCGTAATCCTGAAGCTGAAACATTCAGGCTGATCCAGCAATCTTCTTCTACCCAATAAAACTTTTTTCTAAACAAGTTTACGTTGAATTTACGTTTCGTTTTGGCATTTGAGTGTGAAACGTTGTTTCCAACCATTGCTTTCTTTCCTGTTATTTGACAAATCTTAGACATTGCTATATAGTGTATTATATTTATTCCTGACAAATCAGGGCGCAAAATTAAGTATATAATTTTAATTTACCAAGATATATAGCAAATTAATTTCTTTATTTCAAAGATATTTCACTCATTCTTTAGTCTATAAATACAACTGCCGTATGAGTACTCGAAAAAAATATGTGCGTACTATTTATTTCGTCTGATCTATAAAATTGTTCTTGGCTATTATTTTAATAAAGTGACTTAATCTCTGAGTATATTTCATTTAAGAAAGAGAGCGTAGCTGTTCTTACACCTTCTCTGTATTTCTTCTCATCACCTCCACTATTTACGGCCTGATCTGTGATAGTTTGCTCAGCAGTCACTACTTTAGGAAAAAAGGAAGAGTCATTCCCCTTACTTTGATATGTAATATCTCTGACAACAATCATACAGCCTGCACCTGTAACTGAAGTATCTAACCTGTAATTCATTGTTGTGAGGTTATCAAAATTCGTTTTTGCACTAACTGTAATGAAGTGTCCTTTTTCATCAAATCTGATACCCGATACCATTTGACTACCTCTATACTTATCTCTAACCCATTTCTGGAGTTTTGAATAACCCTGCTCAGGAGTAACACCAGCTTCTGTGAGTATAAAATACTCAAAGACAACTTTCCCGTTCACAACGGGAACGGAATTGAAAGCTACGTCACTCTGTCCATTTACACTAAACAGTATGACTGTAAACAAGGAAATTGTCAAAAATATTTTTCTCATAATTTTACGCCTTTATACCGGAAAAATATCTCCGGAACCAGTCATTTGACTACAAACATAAGAAAAAGATTAAAAATAGCCATCACTTTTTTCAAAAACAGTCAATTAAATTTTATTTATCTATCAAAAACGATTACTTTTGCAACTCAAAAATCATTCGTAACATTTTTTCAGTAAAATATGTCTGCTAAAAAAACTAAAGAGTCAAGGGCCGAGAAGAACTTTGAAAATATTGGTGAAGCTTTAACCAGCTCCGAACAATTTCTGGAGAAAAATCAAAGAAGCATTTTAATAGGGTTGTTAGTAATTGTTGCAATTGTGGGAATCTTTCTTGCTTATCACTATTTGTATAAGGTTCCTCGTAATAATGAAGCTCATGCTGCAATATTCAAAGGAGAGAGATATTTCCAGGAAGGACAAGATTCACTTGCACTTTTTGGAAACGGAAACGATTACATAGGTTTCGAAGAAATTATCAGCCAGTATAAAGGTACCAAAACAGCCGACCTGGCACGTGCCTACTCGGGTATTTCATACAACCGTTTGGGTAACCACGAGAAAGCTTTACAGCACCTTAAAAAATTTAAAGGTGGAGATATACTTATTACACCCGCAGTTACAGGTGCAATTGGTGATGTTTATATGAATATGGGGCAGACTAATGAAGCTATTTCACAATTCTTAAAAGCTGCTAAACAGGCAAACGATGCAATGCTTAGTCCAATTTATTATAAAAAAGCAGGTGAGGCATATTTGCACATAGGCAATTACGACAAAGCAATTGAAAACTTCGCTCATATTAAGGAAAACTACATCAATTCTCCTGAAGGACAAGAAGTTGACAAGTATATCAAGCAAGCTGAACTATTGAAAGGTACAAATTAAACATGGCAACTGAGTTAAAAAATCTGTCTACATATGACCCCGACTCAATTCCTAATGGAAAAGGCAAAAGAGTTGCAATTGTTGTATCAGAGTGGAATCGTTCAATTACAGGTAATTTACTTAAAGGAGCATACAGCACACTTGTTAAGTTTGGTGTCGAAAACGACGATATAGTTATCGAATACGTTCCCGGTAGCTTCGAGCTCACGTATGGAGCAAAAGTAATGATTGAAAAAGCAAACGTCGATAGCGTAATCATTTTAGGCTGTGTAATTCAGGGAGAAACGCCTCATTTCACATTTGTTTGCGACAGCGTAACAGAAGGAACAACACAATTGAATCTGAATTACGATGTACCAGTAATATTTGGATTACTCACAACTAATACCCAAGAGCAAGCCATTGCAAGATCGGGTGGCAGGCACGGAAACAAAGGTGACGAAGCTGCAATAACAGCACTAAAGATGATAGAACTTAAAGAAAGATATAATTAATTTTTTCAGGTCAATTAACGGTGAAATATAAAAGGGGTAACTTCGTAGGTTACTCCTTTTTTAATAAGTTACTTAAAACAGATTGGAAGAACAGTATAAAAACATAACTACAATACGCGATCTTACACAAGGAGGAATATTCCGCCAGCTTTTCTCACTGGCACTGCCTCTTCTTGCTATAAGCTTTATCCAAATGGCATACAACCTGGTTGACCTCCTCTGGATAGGCAGACTTGGTAGTAAAGCAGTAGCAGCTGTAGGATCGGTTGGTATGCTTATGTGGATGATGAATTCAGTGGCAATTATTTCTAAAGTAAGCGCTGAGATCACAATCGGACAATCAATTGGTGCGAGAAGGTTAGATAAGGCTGTTATTTATGCCTCACACACAACAACAATAGCAATAATATTGGGATTACTCTTTGGAGTACTATTCTTTTTATTCCCCAACCCCTACATTTCCTTCTATCAACTAGAATCAAGTATCGCTTTAGAAGCAGAATCATACTTAAGAACTATCGCTTTGGGTATCCCTTTTGTATTCCTGGTATTAAATTTTTCAGGTATCTATATCGGTTCTGGCAGAAGTGATATTCCATTTTATTTTAATGCTGTAGGCTTGTTAATGAATATCGGGTTAGATCCATTACTGATATTCGGCTTAGGTCCTTTCCCTGAAATGGGAGTTAATGGAGCCGCTTTAGCCACCATCTTATCTCAAGGTATTGTTACGGTACTTTTCCTTTTACATATGAAGAGGAAAAACGGACTACTTGGCAAATTCTCTTTCTTAGTAAAGCTTAGATGGCAATACACAGCAAATATACTTAAACTAGGATTTCCTGTTGCAGCCATGAATATATATTTTGCATTTATCAATATGAACCTTGCTCGTATAGCTTCAATATACGGGGGGCACCTTGGTATTATGAGCCAGACTACAGGTGGTCAGATCGAAGGTATTACATGGAATTCATCGTCGGGATTCTCTACAGCACTAGGTAGCTTTACTGCACAAAACTATGCAGCAAATAAGATAAAACGTGCAATTAGTGCATATCGTGTTACACTTATTCTGATGGGAATATTGGGTAGCATTACATCTTTTTCTTTTATAATGTTAGGAGATAACATCTTTTCGCTATTCGTACCAGAAAAAGAAGCATATGAAGCCGGTGGTGATTATCTATTCGTACTAGGTATTTCGCAACTTTTCATGATGCTCGAAATAACTACTCAAGGTATGTTTAATGGTTTTGGAAGAACTTCACCTCCTGCTATTATAAGTATAATTTTCAACACAATTAGAATTCCATTAGCAATATTTCTGGGGTCTAGAATCGGCGTAACAGGTGTCTGGTGGGCAATTACAATTACATCTGTTTTTAAGGGTACAATACTTTTGATATGGTATTTAATATTGAAAAAAAGACTATCAAATCAGTTTTAATACGCTCTTAGATAAAGTCCAATGTCAGAAACCGGAAGATTAAAGTTATTTGCAACGTAAGCATTAACTATTTTTCCAGAGTAGGTATAATAACCCGCTGCAAATCCCCTATCAAACATTGCAAAATGGTCTACGCCACCTGAATCTGCCATTGCTGTAAACAATGCAAAGAATATATTGCTCAAAGCAATTGAAGCAGTACGTGCAACACGTGAACTTAAACTCATCTCGCAAAAATGGAGAACTCCATGTTTTTCAAATATTGAAGGATGATTGGGCAAACAAGCCTCCATAGTAGTTTCGAAACATCCTCCCTGTGCCATTCGCAAATCTATAATAATTGCTCCTTTCTTCATTTCTCTTATCAAGTCAGAAGAGATACGATAGAAATGAATCTTATTAATATATTGCATCGCTCCAATAACAACATCTGCAGAACGAAACACATTTCTTAATACATTTGGTTGAAGGGTAGAAGTAAATAACGGTTCGCCTAACTCGTGGCGAATATTGCGCAACTTGTTTATATCATTATCAAATACCTTTACCGATGCTCCCATTGCCATTGCCGATCTAGCAGCCATAGTACCTGCTACTCCTGCACCAATAATTACAACCTCTGTTGGAGAAATACCCGGAATCCCTCCTAGAAGTATGCCTTTTCCTCCATGAGTATTACTTAATAATTCAGCAGCAAGGTTTATTGATGTAGAACCTTCTATTTCAGAAACTGATGTTATGAATGGCGATATTCCTGTATCGTCATTCATAAGTTCATACGCTGCTGCATTTATCCTCTTTTTCAACATTAGATCTAAAAGAGGCTTAGTTAAACTATGGAGGTAGAGAAATGAAAAAACAACCGATCCTTTCTTCATCATCTCCACCTCTACTATTGTTGGTGGCAATATCTTTAGCACAATATCTGCCTGAAAAGCCTCTTTTGCAGTGTCTACTATCTCTGCACCTGATTCGGCATAATATGTATCCGAATAGTTGATAGGAAGGCCAGCACCAGATTCGACTAAAACCCTGTAACCCAACGATACCAGAAGGGCAACACTTTCGGGAGTTAATGGCACTCTTTTATCAATATCCTTGTTTTCTTTTGGTACTCCAATTACAGCTGACACTTTATTATTATCATTTTTGAGCATTAGCTCCCTTACCACGAATGAAGTACTTTTTTCTGATTTGTAAATCATTATTGTAATTTGTTTTTCAACCGCTCCTCAATACCCTGAACTGTTAAATGAATTTCCTCCTTAGTTATCATTCTCTCAGTATGATATACTATTTGCGCACTCCTGTAATAACGTTCTCTTTGCAACAAATGTTCCCTGATAAAAGGTATCAGTTCTTCCTCAGATTTACCAGCAATTAGCGGTCTCACCGACTTAGAAGAAAGCAAACGTGATGCCAGCTCCTCTGGCTCTGCTTCAATATATAACGTTAAACCGGCATTGTTCATAATATTCATATTATCAAAATAACAGGGAGCACCACCTCCGGTAGAAATCACCACATCTTCAATTTCTGACACTTCTCTAAGCGCTTTGCTCTCTATTTTTCTAAACTCCTCCTCGCCAATCTCTGCAAAAATCTCTGCAATAGTTTTTCTGTATTTATTTTGTATAAAATCATCTAAATCGACAAATGAAAGCGAGAGAGACTTAGCCAATCTCTTACCAACTGTGGTTTTACCCGACCCCATATAACCTATTAGAAAAATTCTCTTCATCTGCTATCATTAATTAAAAATTTCCGTTAAAACTAAAGAAGTGGTGCAAAAAGACGTAACAGAGATTCAATAAAACGCTTTTTTACTGGTCGTTTCATCCAATCCTTCAGGTGTTGCTGTTCGGTATTTCTCTGATCTTCTATAAATATATCAACTGCTTTACTAGTAACATCATTATCATATATAAATGCCTCTACCTCAAAATTCTGCTCAAAGCTGCGAGTATCGAAATTGGCCGATCCAATTAAAGTTAGTGAATCATCAAAGATCATTAACTTAGAATGCATAAAGCCATTAGTATAGAAATAAACCTTTACTCCAGCCTTAAGTAAATTCTTAATATATGATTTGGAAGCAAGCTGTACGATTGTCACATCCGATTTTTCAGACATCATCACCCTTACATCAACTCCCCTTATTGCCGCTGCTATCAGAGCATTAAGCATACCTTCCGGAGGCAGGAAATAAGGAGTCTGGATGTAAATAGATTTTTTAGCTTCATAAATAGCTTGAGTAATACCATGTGATAATTCGTTTGCTTCACTTAAAGGTCCGCTATTAACTATTTGCATAGGTGCATTTCCACAATTATCAAGCGAAGGGAAGTATTTTCGTGATGTAATAAGCGTTTGAGAAACTAAGTACCAGTCGATTAAAAAAACTGACTGTAATCCTTGAACCCCCTTACCTACTATTCTTGCATGAGTATCTCGCCACAGCCCCCATTTTAAACCTTTGATATATCGGTCTGCAATATTCATTCCCCCCATGTAACCTATCTTTCCGTCAATAACAATTATTTTACGGTGAGTTCTGTAATTCAATCGCGAAGTGAGTGCACTCCATGTCAGTTTTAAGAATGGTTCAGCCTCGATACCTGCCATCCTGAAATCCTCAAAAAAATTCTTATTTACTTTCCTCGATCCGAAACTATCATAGATTATTCTTACCTCTACACCCTCCTTCGCCTTTTTTATAAGTGCTTCCTGGAGCTTATGCCCAAGGTCATCATCAATAAGAACATAATACTCTATATGAATATGTTCCTGAGCTCTCTCGATATCATAAAAAAGGTAATTAAACTTCTCAGCACCACTTGTAAATAATTTCACGTCATTTCCTCCGAGAAGAGGATTATAATCCATGTTTTTAAGCAAGGCAACTAAATTGGTATGCTCATCCGGAACATCAAACTCAACAGGAGTACCCATCTCATCAAGAGGCCTTCTCTTAAGCTTACTGTACATCCTTTTAGAGATCACATGTTTTTTTGTTGCATCCTGTCCAAAAACAGCATACCAAATAATACCAATAAAAGGCAGAAACACAACAGCTAAAATCCATGCAACAGTCTTAATTGGATTCCTGTTTTCTGAGATAACAACCACTACAATACTTGCAACCGTAAGCAGATAGATTGTCTCAATTATCAGTAGCAGTGTGGCATTTATTTGCATAATCAAACACGATATTTACCACCACCAATATCTTCCATAATATTAAGATATGAATGGTATCTACTCTCACTTATATAGTGATTTTCTAAAGCTTTCATTACAGCACAATCTGGCTCGTTTAGATGTAAACAGTTGTTATATTTACATTTGTTTGAGAACTTAAATATTTCGGGAAAATAGTGAGATACCTCCTCTACTTTCATATCAATAGCTCCAAAACCTTTAATTCCAGGTGTATCAATAACCATACCTCCGTTTTTGAGATCAATTATCTCTGAGTAGGTGGTTGTATGCATCCCTTTTGAATGATAACTAGATATCTCTCCAACTTTCTGTACCTTTTCGCCTCTAAGTGAATTAATGATAGTGGATTTACCTACTCCCGAATGTCCGGCTAACAATACTACCTTATCCTTTGTGACCTTGTTAAGTTCATCAACACCCTCCCCTGTCGTCATCGATGTTTTCAGACAAGGATATCCAATAGTTGTATATAAGTTTATAATTGCATCAAGATAATCTCTATCAACTTCATCTTCATAAAGGTCAATTTTATTAAAAATCAGATGAACCGGCACTGAGTATGCTACTGCAGTCATCAGAAATCGATCAATAAATACAGTTGTCGTCTGAGGATAGCGCACAGTCACGCATAACAATGCCAAATCAATATTTGCAGCAAGGATATGGGCATGTTTAGAAAGGTTGGATGCTTTACGTACAATGTAATTTTTTCTATTTTCTATTTCAGTAATGAAGGCTGTTCCATCAGGGTTAACATCTAAATATACAATATCTCCAACCACAACGGGACTTGTACTTCGGATACCCTTTAAACGTAGATTCCCTTTAGCCTTACTTATGAACTCGTTGCCAACATCATCCCTAACTAGGTAAGTGTTACCTGTATTTCTAACAACCAGCCCCTTTGCTACACTTGCCATTAAACGGTAAGAATTTCTTTTTCTTTATCTACAAACAGTTCGTCTACATGCTTGATAAATTTATCGTGCAGTTTTTGAAGTTCATCTTCTGCAGTTTTGCCTGCATCCTCAGGTAGACCCGCTTTTACAGCTTTTTTCACTTCATCTATCCCCTCTCTGCGAGCATTTCTAATACTTATTTTAGCATCTTCGGCCTCTTGTTTAGTTTGTTTAACAAGCTGTTTCCTTCGCTCTTCTGTTAGTGGTGGAATGCCAAGTCTTATAACCTCGCCATTATTCTCAGGTGTGATACCTACCTCAGAGTCCATAATAGCCTTTTCCACTACTTTCAACATAGATTTTTCCCATGGCTGTATCAAGATAGATTTTGCATCGGGAGTTGTTACTGTTGAAACGTTTGATAGTGGAACCAAACTTCCGTAGTAATCAACACGAATACCATCAAGTATATGTGTGTTTGCCCTTCCTGCGCGAATTCTTGAGAACGTTTCATTTAAGAATTCGATTGTCATTTTCATTTTCTCTTCAGCATCCTGCTTAATTACTGTAGTTTCCATATATATCCTGTTTTGATTAATTCTCAGATCTGTATGTTTGATAAACAAAAATAGTGAAAAATAACTAATTGTCAACTATCATACATGTACTATAGTCCCTATGTTTTCACCGCTAATCACTTTTTTAAGGTTCCCAACAATATCCATATTAAAAACAACAATAGGGAGATTATTTTCTTTGCACATAGTTGTTGCAGTTAAATCCATCACTTTTAGGCCCTTTTCATACACCTCATCAAAAGAGATCGACTGAAACATGGTTGCTGTTTTATCTTTTTCAGGATCAGCAGTATAAACACCATCAACACGCGTACCTTTAAACATAGCATCCGCCTCTATTTCAATACCCCTCAAGGCCGAAGCGGTATCAGTTGTAAAGAATGGATTACCAGTACCTCCTGAAAGGATTGCTACTTCTCCTTTTTCCATAGACTCAATAGCTTTCCATTTTGAGTAAAGTTCACCCACAGGCTCCATTCTAATAGCAGTATATACACGATTCGCCTGACCAATTGAAGTTAGTGCAGAACTCAATGCTAAACTATTTATAACTGTTGCAAGCATTCCCATTTGATCACCTTTTACGCGGTCAAAACCTTTTGTAGCACCGCTCAGACCTCTAAAAATATTTCCTCCTCCAATTACTATACCAATCTGAATACCCATTTCCGACACCTCCTGAATCTGCTCGGCATACTCAGAAAGTCGCTCTTCATCAATTCCATACTCGTTGTTGCCCATTAGCGACTCACCACTAAGCTTCAATAAAATTCTGTTATACTGCATATATTGTTTGTTTTTTACAAATTAAGTTATTCTCTTTTATTCAAGATCGATAAATGACACCTCTTTAAAAGCATATTGACGCAATTCACCTTCATTCATCGTTTCCAAAACCAGATGTCCCGAAGGTAAAACCTCCTTTATAATAGCTCTAAAGCTACTGTTCTCATCCTTAAACCAGTTGTATTCGTTTATTCTATAAAGGTCGAGCATATACTCGTCCTCAATTTGAGTTGTTTTACCATCCTGAAATTCACGATAAAGTAAGAAAAACTCTCTCACAAAGATATCAGCTATATTATTTATATCGCTATCAATACCTGTTATCTGTTTTAGCGAAATAGGGTTTGGCAGATCATCAGGAAAGTTTAGCTGATTAATATTTATTCCTATACCTATAACCGAGTTTTGTATATATCGCCCCTGAACATCATTTTCGATAAGCATCCCTGCTATTTTTTTGTCCTTCCAGTATATATCGTTGGGCCATTTAATTCGTATGTCATCTACAAACTGATCTAAGCAGTTTTTTACTGCTAAGGATGCAATTCTTGAGATTATAAATTGTTCATTAGCTAGCAATTTTTCAGGATATATAAGTAAGCTTAGTAATAGGTTTCTACCAGACTCAGAGACCCACCCATTACCCATCTGACCTCTTCCGGCAAACTGAAAATCTGTAAAAACAATTGACCCCTCATCAGGATGTTGTTCATGAAGAAGTTTCTTCAAATAATTATTTGTAGAATCAATTTCTTCAAGCTTTACTATTAGGCGGTTTTTACTTAGTAGTTCCATAATACTCTGCTTGTTTTATTTTGGGTAATTTTTTAATCACTTCATCAACTGAATGATTAATCCAAACTTTAATTTCACTATCTGCCATTGATCCATCCATCCATATTGTGTTCCAGTATGTTTTATTCATATGAAAAGCAGCCTCCACACAGTTGTAGGTTTCTCTTAATTCTATTGCTTTTCCGGGGTCACATTTGAGAGTTATACTGAAAACTTCGTTTTCGGTAGGGATTAATGCAAACATCTTGTTCATAACCTTCATAACTATGGTAGACTCATCAAAAGGTGTAGTAGCTTCAGCTCCCTTTATCGACATACAATAATCAAAAAGATCCTCAATATTCATACAAACAAAATTTTTATGTCAAATCAATTGACAACAAATCTGATTAGTTATAGAAAAGCAAGAAATGCATCTTCAAAGTGCTCAATCTCCTTTTCTCCTTCACTCACTACAATAGCTACAATATCAAACCTAGCCGGTTTATCTATACTATTTAGTTTAAGATAATTACTTGCTCCGTTAATCATCCTTCGCATTCTATGCTTACCAATAGCATCCTCGGGATTTCCCCAGTGCGATGACGATCGAGTCTTTACCTCTACAAATACGATAAATTCCTCGTCTTCACTGATTACATCAATTTCATATCCACTAAATCTCCAGTTTCTTTCGATAACATGG
Organism: uncultured Proteiniphilum sp.; assembly: GCA_964605035.1. Taxonomy (GTDB): domain Bacteria; phylum Bacteroidota; class Bacteroidia; order Bacteroidales; family Dysgonomonadaceae; genus Proteiniphilum. The sequence goes on from CAZSBA010000005.1 coordinate 46,029, forward strand.
TGACCTTTATCTTTCAAATACTCAACGGCCAGGTCCTCTCCTTTCGTCCCCAATAAATTATGTTCAGCCATAGTAATCACAGAAAAAAGGACTTTAAATATGCTAAAAGCCCTATATACATGGTAAAAATACAAATTTACCCCATAAATACTTCCTTTTAGCAAAAATATTTTGTTTTTTTGTATCTACAAATGCTTATTGTATTTGAGTTTACTCAATAAATATTTAATGGGAACAAAGATTTTTAAATTGAATGGGCGAGCAAAACCTCGCACTAACAAAGTTGTTTTTACTCTAAACGATGAAGAGTATGAATTGATTCAATTTTATCTGAAAAAATATAAGATTACAAACCGTTCCCGCTGGTATCGTGAGACAATCATCAACCACATGCTAAAGAACATGGATAAGGACTACCCCACTCTTTTTGAGGAAAATGAGATGAGAAGATAAAATTTAGATGAGATGATAGACGATAACCATTTTATGAAAATAGCGCTACAAGAAGCACATAAAGCTTTCGAAAGAGGAGAGGTTCCTGTGGGCGCAGTTATTGTTACCAATCAGCGTGTTATAGCTCGCGCACATAATCTCACCGAAGTGCTTAATGATGTTACTGCGCATGCCGAGATGCAGGCCATCACTGCGGCTGCTGATATGCTTGGGGGTAAGTACCTAACCGACTGCACACTATATGTTACTGTAGAACCTTGCCCAATGTGTGCAGGAGCATTACGATGGGCACAACTTTCGAGGCTAGTTTATGGAGCTTCTGATCCAAAAAGAGGTTATTCAGCTATCTCGCCCTTCCTTCTCCATCCAAAAACAAAGGTTACTTCTGGTGTATTATCTAGTGATTGTTCAGACTTGATGCAGTTGTTTTTTAAGCAGTTGCGTTAGTCATACTGAGTAACTACTACGTCAGCCCCACTCAAAGAATAGATACTTCCGACAACAATCTATACGCTTTTTATTAGAAGAAAGTCCTTACATAGTCCCAAGTCTCCTCATAAATTATGAGGAGACTTGGGACTATGTCTAGGCATTGTTCAGCTAGTTACTTAGTATTTGAACTTATAACAAATATTTATCTACAATTGAGGAACAAATACCATTAAATAAGCGTTTATTTATTAAACTTAAATTATTTGCATATTAAATTTTGATATATATATGTACTTTATAACAAGTTAACTAACACAATTATTAAACTTTTAAATATAATTTCACAAAATGAGTAAGAAAAAAATAGCAGTTATAGTAGGTAGTTTACGTGAAGGATCTTTTAACAGAAAACTTGCACTTGATGCTATAAAAATGCAACCAGAAACACTTGACATGGAGATTGTTGAAATTGGAAATTTAGTACATTACAACGAGGATCTTGATCATGATAACCCTCCTGCAGAATGGGTTGAATTCCGTAAAAAAATTAAAGAGGCTGATGGATATCTTTTCTTTACACCTGAATATAACAGATCTATTCCTGGGGTATTGAAAAACGCTATTGATGTGGGTTCAAGACCATACGGACAAAATAGCTGGGGAGGAAAACCAGGAGCAGTTGTGAGTAGCTCAATAAGTGCACTTGGAGGAGAAGCAGCTAACCATGTACTTCGTCAGCCTATGGTATTTGTTGATGTTTACATGATGCAACAGCCAGAAGCTTATATTGGGAACACAATGAGTCTGTTTAATGAGAAGGACGAAATAAAAGACCCTGAAACGCGTAAGTTCTTAAATGATTGGTTAAAAGCCTTTGAAACTTGGGTATATAAATTTTAATTGATATATAAGATCATCTTTAGGTCTTTAAGAAATAAAAAAGCAGAGGATAAATCAACTATTCTCTGCTTTCATATATTTAAACCACTGCTTCAGAAACAGAAGTTACAAAACAGGAAGCTTCCATGGATCTCTATAATATGCTTTTGCTAAACGGTTAGCTTCTAAATTATCGAACGTTCCGGTAACGTTATCCCATTTAAGTCCCTCTCCAACACGGCTAGAAATATTAGCCATATGGCTTAACTTTGCCACTTCTGCTCCTATTGCAATATCTGCATTGGGAAGATTGCGAGAACGAATACAATCGAGCATATTGCCGGCATGAAGATGAAGACCATTGCCTTTCCCCAGTTGCATTTCAACAGCCTCCATCCTTGGAGTATTTGGTTTTCTCTCATCATCGCAAGGGTAGCAATATGGGAAATTGCGACTATTAACAGCTTGCTCAGGCAAAACTTCCCATCCCCTTCGGGTAAGTACTAACGTTCCGTTTTCTCCAAAAAAAGCAACTCCTTCCCGGAGGTTGAAAAGACCATTTCCTATTCCACATGCATGATCCCAAATAATATTGAAATCGTCATATTTATATGTAGCCATTAATGTATCGGGTGTCTCCATGGCATCATTGGGATAGCCAAATTTTCCGCCTGCACCATAAACATAAGAAGGTAGACCAACATTCATACCCTTCATAGCATAGTCGAGAAGATGAACACCCCAATCGGCCATCAACCCACCAGCATAATCCCAGAAAAAGCGAAAGTTATAATGAAACCTGTTTTGATTAAATTCACGCTTAGGTGCCGGACCGAGCCACATATCATAATCTACTCCAGCTGGTGGAGCTGAATCGGGTACAACGGGCAGTGTCCATTTACTTGTTTGATATGCCCATACTTTTACCGTTCTAATTTTTCCAAGCTTACCACTTTGAACATATGCTGCAGCGTCATCCCAATGTGGATCGCTTCTCTGCCATTGATTTACTTGCACTACACTGTTATACTTCCGTGCAGTTTTTACCATTATATCACACTCTTCTATAGTGTTTGCCAATGGTTTTTCAACATAAACATCTTTTCCGGCTTCACAAGCAGCAACCATCTGTAAACAGTGCCAGTGATCGGGAGTTCCAATAATAACCATGTCTACATCTTTGTTGTCTATTACCCTTCTCCAATCCTTTACAAGCTGAGGAGGTTTTTTGCCTGTCATATCCTCCAACTCATTTGCACGTTGATACAACCATTCATCGTCAATATCGCATAATGAGACACATTCAACTTCAGGATATTTTAAGAATGCTCTGAGGTTGCTCCAACCTTGATTGCGAAGACCAATTACTCCAACTTTAATTTTATTGCTAGGGGCATTCTGACCAAATAATGAAGTATATGACTTACCTATCATTGGTGTTAAACTAAAGCCTGTGGCTGTTACAGCAGATTTTTTTAAGAAACTCCGACGATCCATAAATATTACATTTTGATTAATACATATTGTTACAAAGTTAGTAAAGTTTGTCAAAATTGAGAAAATTTGACTTTTAATTAAATTATTACTGAACATTTAACAAAATATTTATATTTTTGATTTTTTAGGTATCAACCATAATAATTTACTCCTCAAGATATGCAGCAAATTAATGATTACTTATTCACACTTCATCAATATATAGGTGGTAACAACTGGTTTATATTCTTGCTATTAGGAACAGGAATATTTTTCACTCTTTTTCTTAAATTTCCGCAAATACGATATTTTAGGCACGCAATAAGCATCTTAAGAGGCAAGTACGATAAGAAAGGTGCAAGAGGCGACACCACTCACTTTCAATCTCTAGCTACAGCACTATCGGGTACTGTGGGTACTGGTAATATTGCTGGAGTTGCACTAGCTGTACATCTTGGAGGTCCAGCTGCAATTTTATGGATGCTAGTTACTGCTTTTCTGGGAATGTGTACAAAATTTGTTGAAGTTACAATCTCACATAAATATAGAGAGTTTGACGAAAAAGGAATGGTAGCAGGAGGTCCAATGTACTACATGAAGAACAGACTAAACATACGTTTGAAAAATGGCAGATTAATTAAGACTGGATACTGGCTTGGAGGATTCTTTGCTTTAGCCACTGTTTTATCGTCGTTTGGCACAGGAAGTCTTCCTCAGATAAATAGTATATCAAATGCTATCTTCACCACATTTGGTATTCAACATGTTATTACCGGTGCTGTTATGGCAATTTTGCTGGCCCTTATAATCATAGGAGGTATAAAACGTATTGCTCAGGTAACCGAGAAGTTGGTTCCATTTATGGCAATAGTTTATTTTTTGGGTGCCATTGCAGTTATCGTTTTCAATTATCAAAATGTTATTCCCTCTTTTATATCAATATTCAGCGACTTATTCACCGGTTCAGCTGCCGTTGGTGGGTTCTTGGGTGCAGGTTTTGCTTTTGCTTTTAATAATGGAGTAAATAGAGGTTTATTCTCAAATGAAGCAGGACAGGGATCGGCACCCATCGCACACGCGGCAGCAAAAACTCATGAACCAGTTGCTGAAGGCATGGTATCTGTATTAGAACCATTTATTGATACAATTATCATCTGCTTCTTCACAGGAATGGTGTTGCTATCTTCGGGTGTATGGAATGAAAAGGTGTTCAATCAGTTTCAGAAAACTGATATCATAGTGCTAGCTGACATATATGATGAAAATAATGAAAAAGATGTTCTGGAACTCAGTAACTATCTAAATAACAAATCTTCTCTCAACCTTCATACTGGAATTATGCAAGTAGTTAACGGAGAAATAGTTAACAAAAACTCTATCATGCATGCGCGCTCACTGGCAGAAAACATAATAGTTGAAAAAGGAGGAGTTGAATATAATGGCGATATTTCTGTAGTAAACGGACGTTTGGCGAGTAGTGCAAACGACCTCATATTAAAGGGTAATTCGTTAATACATAGTGCGCCACTTACAACCGTTGCATACACACAAAGTTTCTTGGGAGAATGGGGCAAGTATATTGTTGCAATTGGATTATTACTTTTTGCATTTTCAACTGCAATTGCATGGTCGTATTACGGAGACAGAGCAATCACCTACCTTGTTGGTACTAGATATGTGCTAATTTATAGAATTATATTTGTGATTGCATTCTTTTTTGCCTCATTTATAGATACAACCATAATTTGGAACCTGTCGATGTTAACTGTTGCCTTTATGACTGTACCTAATCTTATTGGGTTACTTATTCTTCATAAGGAAGTTAAACAAACTGTTAATGATTATTGGATTAGCTTTAAAAAGGAGCAAAACAGTAAAAAGGATTAATTTATATTGATTTAAATGAGAGTAATGTATAACTATAAAGTAATTCAAGTGAGATAATAATTAAATACAAATTTATAGTAAACCATTCAATAGTCCTCCATCAATTTGTATTGTTGATCCATTAATTGAACGAGCCTGCTCAGAACATAAAAAACAGACCAAATCGCCAAACTCTTCAGGATCCATATATCTCTTGTGGGGAAAATCGGCAATCATCTTCTTTTCATATTCTTCAACTGATAACCCCTCGGCTTCAGAACGCTCCTCCATTAATTGAGTTACACGATCTGTTTTGAAATACCCTGGGCAAACATTGTTTATGGTAATACCTTTTGAGATAAGCTCCTTGCTTATAGATTTAGCATAACTTACAACTGCCGATCTAAAGATATTTGATAACACCATATTTGGAGAGGGCTCTTTAACAGTTATAGAGGCAATATTGATTATTCTTCCCCATCTTTTTTCTTCCATGTAAGGCAAGCAATGGTTTATCATTCTTATATTATATTTTAGAACCGAGTTATAGGCTTCGTCTAATTCATTTTCAGAAACATCCCGAAAAGAACCAGGTTTTGGACCACCTGAATTATTAATTAAAATATCAACACATCCAAAACGAGCGACAGTCTCTTTTACAACAAATTCATTATCTGCTGGATTAGACATATCTACCACAAGAGCCATAACTTTTGCCCCCAAAGCTTCTATTTCTTTTTGAGTATTAAAAAGTGTGCTTTCATTTCTGGCACATAATACAATGTTCACACCTTCTCTTGCCAAAGCTATTGCACAGGCTCTACCCAAACCCTTACTGCTTCCGCCAACTATTGCTGTCTTCTCTTTCAAGTTATAATTCATTTTTGTTTTATTTTAATTTAATATGTATAACAAGCAAGAACCCATAATATCCAACTATAAATTAATTAAAATAGGCATTACATTTATAACACAATATTACTGAATGGGTTTTTTTGATGTAATACTAAATGATAAAATAGCTATTTTTAGTATCTTTGCGCTCAATTAAAAACTCATTATATCAAACGAATATGTCAAAGCAGTTTAAACGTACACTAATTACTTCTGCACTTCCATATGCTAACGGACCTGTACATATTGGACACCTTGCCGGTGTGTATGTTCCTTCAGATATTTATGCCCGTTACTTAAGGCTTAAAGGTAAGGAGGTCTTATTTATTGGAGGTTCGGATGAACATGGTATCCCAATTACAATACAAGCACGAAAAGAGGGAGTTACCTCACAGGATATTGTAGACAGATATCATGAATTAATTAAGAAATCGTTTAATGAGTTTGGTATTACGTTCGATATCTATTCTCGCACAACATCTGATACGCACAAGAAAACGGCATCAGATTTCTTTCGAACACTCTACGATAAAGGAGAATTTAACGAAAAGGATAGTGAGCAATATTATGATGAAGAAGCAGAACAGTTTCTTGCCGACCGTTATATTACTGGTACTTGCCCACATTGCAGTAATGAGAATGCTTATGGCGACCAGTGTGAACAATGCGGAACTTCACTTAGTCCTAACGACCTTATAAATCCTAAATCCACACTAAGCGGAAGTGTTCCCGTAAAGAGAAGTACCAAACATTGGTATTTACCACTTGACAAACACGAAGAATGGTTGCGTGAATGGATTCTTGAGAATCACAAAGAGTGGAAGACTAATGTATACGGACAATGTAAGTCGTGGCTAGATATGGGCCTTCAACCACGCGCCGTTAGTCGTGACCTCGACTGGGGAGTACCTGTACCTGTAGAAGGTGCTGAAGGAAAAGTTCTATACGTTTGGTTTGATGCTCCCATTGGCTATATATCTAACACCATTGAATTGTTACCTGATGATTGGGAAAAATGGTGGAAAAATGATGATTCTCGTATTATTCATTTTATAGGAAAAGATAATATTGTTTTCCACTGCATAGTATTTCCAGCGATGCTTAAAGCTGAGGGAAGCTATAATTTACCTGATAATGTTCCTGCCAATGAGTTCATGAACCTTGAGGGTGATAAAATTTCAACATCTCGCAACTGGGCAGTTTGGCTTCATGAGTACCTCGAAGAGTTTCCCGGAAAACAGGATGTTCTGCGATACGCATTAACAGCAAATGCACCGGAGACCAAAGATAACGATTTTACCTGGAAGGACTTCCAGGCACATAATAATAATGAACTTGTTGCGGTATTGGGAAATTTTGTAAATCGCGCACTAGTTCTAACCAAAAAGCATTTCGACAATAAAGTTCCTGCACTAGGAGAATTAACTGATTCAGATAAAGAAGCAATTGCTGAGGCAGAGAAAGTGAAAGATGCTGTAGAGTATAACATCGACAATTTCCATTTTCGTGAAGCACAAAAAGAGGCAATGAATCTGGCTAGAATTGGAAACAAATATCTAGCCGACGCTGAGCCATGGAAAACAGCAAAGACTGATATGGAGAGAACTGCAACGATTTTAAATATTGCGTTACAGATAACCGCTAACCTATCTATCGTAATTGAACCATTTTTACCTTTTTCGGCTGAGAAACTTCGAAAATTTATTCAGGTTGAAAGCCTAGGCTGGAATCAACTTGGCAACTTCAATTTAATGAACGTAGGTCATGTTTTAGGTAAATCAGAATTGTTATTTGAAAAAATAGAAGATGATGTTGTTGAAAAGCAGGTTCAAAAATTGCATGATACCAAAATAGCTAATGAAGCAGAGGAGAAAGCTAAACAGAAAGCTAAACCAATTAAAGAAACGATTGAATTTGAAAATTTTGAGAAACTGGATATAAGAATTGCAACTGTTCTTGAATGTGATAAGGTACCGAAAACAGATAAACTCCTTCGATTCTTGCTTGATGACGGACTAAAAAAGCGTACTATCCTTTCGGGGATTGCTGCATATTATCCTAACCCCGAAGAATTGGTTGGTAAACAAGTTTGCTTTATTGCCAATCTAGCTCCCCGTAAGATGCGTGGAATCCTTTCTGAAGGAATGATTCTATCGGCAGAAAATACAGATGGAGCATTGGCATTGGTGGAACCTTCTAGCATAGTTAATCCTGGCAGTCAGGTTGTTTAATAAGTTAATTTAACTTAACTATCGCAACCTTTTGCCTATATTTGCATCTATTATATAGTCATTAATTGAAACTGAGATGTGAATAGTTGACATTTCAGTTTCTCATATAGAAGTAACATATTAAAAATAAATTTCTATGAAGAAACATGCGTTATTAATAATTGCACTTTTTGTTTGCCTATCTATGTTTTCACAAAAAACATATCGTGCTTTGGGCTGGAAGTTATCGAGAGATATTCCTCAAAATGAGTTGAAGTTAAATCTTGGTACTACTATTTTTGGATCCTTCCCTGAAATTACTTACGAGCGAATTCTCAACTCCGACATAAGTGTAGGTGCCTCATTGGGTGTAGCTCTTGAAGAAGATGTTTATGTTGCTAACTTCCTGTTTTCACCCTACGTTCGATGGTTCTTTGGCGGTAACTCTGAAAACCTGAGAAAATATGGTGCCGGTTTTTTTATTGAAGCAAATGGAGGAATCTTTAATACCTATGAAGATGAACTGTTTTATGATGGGAGCTCATCTCAATGGAAAGAGGAAAGTGTTATGGGTGCCGGACTGGGACTTGCAGTTGGCTGGAAGTACATTTCTCAAAACAACTGGGTAGGTGAAGTTTATACTGGTTTAGGACGCGACTTCATTAATGATGGCGCATACCCACGTTTGGGCATTACAATAGGTAAAAGGTTTTGAAATAAAATATTCGTATATCTAATAAATATAAAACATCATGATTATGATAAAAAAAGTACTTCTAATTTCCATCGCATTTAGCTTTTGTTTAACAATCTTTGCTCAAGAGAAGGCATATCCTAAACAGGCACCAATGACTCCTGCTATGAGTGAGTACTGGCTGCCACAACCTAAAATTGTAACTCCAGGTAAAGTATGTGAAGAGGCCGTTCCTGCTCCATCGGATGCTATAGTCTTATTTGATGGCAGTGATCTTTCGGAATGGGTAAGCAAAAATGGAGATCCTGCAAAATGGACTGTTCAAGATAATGTATTCACAGTTAAGAAAGGAACTGGTGACATTAAAACAAAAAGAAATTTTAAAGACTTTCAGTTGCATCTAGAATGGCGAGTTCCGGTTGGGATAACAGGTGAAAGCCAAGCCAGAGGTAATAGTGGTGTATTCATGCAAGGAATTTATGAGATTCAGATATTAGACAATTTTGAGAACGAAACCTATGTAAATGGCCAGGCTGGAAGTATTTATAAACAAACTCCACCACTTGTAAATGCAATGAACCCTCCGGGTGAATGGAATACTTATGATATAATATACACAGCCCCTACATTTAAAGAAGATGGCACTTATAGAACACACCCAACGGTGACAGTAATTCAAAACGGAGTGTTATTACAAAATAACACTACCATCTTGGGTACAACGGAATATATTGGGTTTCCAAAAGTAAGAGAGCATGAAGAGGGACCAATAATTTTACAAGATCATGGCGACCCAAGTGAGGCAATCAGCTTTAGAAACATCTGGATAAGGGAACTTTAATATCCTCTAGGTAGATATTTACCGGAAATAAATGTAAATTTGTGAAAATTATTGCATGAGCCGGTAATGGCAATAGTAACTATATAACCCGGCTCTGAAACTTAAATGTTTAAAGATGTCAGGTAAATTAAAAAAACTCTTGCCCGATCTTTTAGTGATTGTGGCTTTCACTCTTATATCATTTATCTATTTTGCTCCGGCAATAATGGACGATCGTGTTATTTCGCAACACGACTCACTTGCAGCTATAGGACAGGGACAAGAACAGCGTGATTATATGGAGCGTCATGATGGTGAACGCACAAGATGGAATATATCTATGTTTAGCGGAATGCCATCTTATCAATTGAGCCCCACTTACAACTCCTCAAAGCCGCTTGATACGGTAAAAAAGGTTTATTCTCTTTTCCTGCCTGAGTATGTTTACCTACTCTTTATAATGTTGCTTGGATTCTATATCCTTATGCGGGCATTCAAGGCATCTCCGCTAATAAGTGCACTGGGAGCAGTAGCTTGGACATTCTCTTCTTATTTTTTTATATTAATTTCAGCTGGTCATATCTGGAAGTTCATAACACTTGCATATATCCCTCCAACAATTGCAGGTTTGGTATATGTATACCGTAAAAAGTATATATTAGGGGGATTGCTATTCATGATTTTTGTAGCATTCCAAATATCATCAAATCACTTTCAGATGACTTACTATTTTCTGTTTGTGATGTTGTTTATGGTGATAGCTTTTTCTGTCGAAGCTGTTCGCAAAAAAGAGATTACCGTTTTTTTGAAAGCTACAGGGGTGCTACTTATTGCTGGAATTATTGGTGTCTCGGCCAACTTGAGCAACCTTTATCATACATATGAATACTCAAAAGAGACAATGAGAGGAAAGTCGGAACTATCGCACCACTCTGATGAGAATAAAACAGTAGATGGACTAGAACGAGATTATATTACTGCATGGAGCTATGGCATAGGAGAAACATGGACACTTCTGGTGCCAAACACTAAAGGTGGAGCATCAGTTCCACTTTCAGAGAATGAGAAGGTGATGAGTAAAGCTCGCCCCGAATATTATCAGATTTATCAACAGATTGGTCAATATTGGGGTGATCAACCAGGAACTTCGGGACCTGTTTATGTGGGTGCGTTTATACTTACTCTATTTGTATTGGGACTGTTTTTAGTAAAAGGCCCTGTTAAGTGGGCTCTTTTGGCAGCCACAGTGTTCTCAATTCTACTATCGTGGGGTAAGAATTTTATGGGTCTTACCGATTTCTTCATAGACTATGTTCCAATGTATAATAAATTCAGGGCTGTTTCATCTATACTTGTAATTGCTGAATTTACTATACCCCTTCTTGCTGTGTTGGCACTAAAAGAGCTGATTTACACTCCAGAAATATTAAAAAACAACAAGAAGCCTCTTTATATTAGTTTAGGTATTACCGGGGGTTTTGCTCTACTATTTGCTATCGCGCCCAAAGTGTTTTTCTCATCATATATTTCAGCATCTGAAATGCAAGCATTTTCACAAGCATTGCCACCTGAGCATATACAACCTTTCTTGTCTAATTTAACCGAAATGAGAGTATCTGTATTCACATCAGATGCATGGAGGAGTTTCTTTGTTATAGTAATTGGTACTGCATTGTTGTGGTTATTTCTGAAGAAGAAGTTTAAATCAGAATGGCTTGTTGCAAGTATAATTATTCTCTGCCTTGTTGATATGTGGAATGTGAACAAAAGATACTTGAATGACAACGATTTTATTAATAAAACCGATCAACAACAGATGTTTTCAAGAACTTCAACTGACGAATATATATTACAAGACACAACAAAATACTACAGGGTTGTTAATATGGCAACCAGCACTTTCAACGATGGTGTTACTCCTTATTGGCACAATACAATAGGAGGCTATCATGCTGCTAAACTACGTAGATATCAAGATATTATCGATGTTCATATTACGAATGAATTGACAGCACTCCAACAAGAAATATTTAATACACAAGGTCAATTAGATTCGGTAAATGCTGAAAAGTTCAAAGTGTTGAATATGCTCAATACCAAATGGATTATTATGCCATCACAGGATGGAACTACCATTCCTGTAGAAAATCCACATGCAATGGGCAATGCGTGGTTTGTAGATAAAATCAGTTTTGTAGATAATGCAGATGAAGAAATAAAGGCTTTATCTGAAATTGATTTGAGCAAGGAAGCAGTTGCAGACAAGGAGTTTGAAGCTATTTTATCGGGATTTAATATAAATACGGTAGGCGACTCTTTGATTAAGACGAACTCATCTACTATAAATTTGGTGGACTATGATTCTGATTATCTGATTTATGATGTGAATGCCAGTAAAGATGAAATTGCACTGTTTTCTGAGATATATTATCCAAAAGGTTGGCAAATAACCATTAACGGTGAGCCTGTTGAAATGCTTCGTGCGAATTATACACTCAGGGCTCTACCTATTCCAGAAGGAGAACATATTGTAGAGTTTCGCTTTGAACCACAAAGTATTAAAATAACTGATAGTATAGCATTTGCTGCTTTATTAATTATGTTATTAACATCATTATATTTAATATATAGAAGGATAAAAGTTTCAAAATTGGAGAGAAGATAATCACTTAATACTGGAAATGATAATTAAGAATATGAAAAAAGAAATCATCTTTTTGATAGTGTTAACGATGGCTTTGGCATCGTGCAATACAGGTAAAAGGTCTGGCAAATCTGACAATTCAAATTCAGAAGACGAGCTTGAGATGTCACAAGAGTTTATTTCAGAACATAGTAGTAGAAATTCAGTTGATTGGGCAGGATTTTATAAAGGAATGATACCTTGTGCCGATTGTGAAGGAATTGAAGTTGATATTCAATTAAATGAAGATAATACATACAAAAGAGTAATGAATTATCTTGGTAAGGGTGAAAACAAGTTTACTGATGATGGACCTTTTGAATGGGATGAAACAGGAGGTAAGATAAGGTTCAAAACTAACGGTGAGGATGTAGGTAACTGGTATCGTGTTGGTGAAAACCAATTACTTATGCTTGATGCAGACGGTAATAGTATTGATAGTCATTTCCCTCCTGAGATCTTCGTTCTTGAAAAAATTGATCAGGATTATGTTCTATTAAATAAATATTGGAGGCTAATTGAGCTGAATAGTAAAGAAATTACCGCTAATAAAGAAAGTGAAAACAAAGAACCATTTATATCTTTAAAAAAAGGAGATAACAGAGTTGTAGGAAATACAGGATGTAATAATTTAATGGGATCTTTTAAAGTAAACTCAGATTATGGTAATGAGGGAGAAATTAGTTTCTCACAACTAGTCACAACTCGAATGGCTTGTTTGGATGTAACATATGAACAAGATTTCATAAAAGCGCTGGAGGACTGCGATAACTATTCAATTTTGAATAATACCCTTTCACTAAAAGACGGAAATGAGTTGTTAGCTAAATTTATTGGAGTATATATGCAGTAAATAAATTATAATATATCTTATCATTATGAATAATTTAAATAATGCAAAAGCATTAATTGTAATAATTGCTATTAGTTTTAGTACACTTCTACAAGCTCAGAAGTTATCATTTAATGAAAAGGGGGAGTTTAAAATAATGCAATTTACAGATATGCATTATTCAAAAGGTAATCCTAAATCAGATACTACGCTCATTTTAATTCCAAAAATGTTAGATGAAGAGAAACCAGACTTAGTAATATTTACCGGTGATATAGTAACTGGTCAAGTTGATGGATGGGATGATATAACTAAGTTTGCGATAGATCGAAAAATCCCATTTGCAATAACACTTGGCAACCACGATCATGAGAATGGAGTTACTAGAGAAGAGGTTGCTGAAAAAGTAATATCATATCCATATAATATAAATACCATTAATAATATAGGTGGAAGGGTACTTAATGATGCTATTCCTGTTTATAATCACGAAAAAGATCTTAATGTAGGTGCGCTTATCTATTGCTTTGATTCAGGTGCATATTCAACCATTGATGGTGTGGGTGGTTATGGTTGGATTACTACTGAACAGATTGAGTGGTATAAAAAACAGAGTTTGCATTACACGATAAAAAATAATTTTGAGCCACTGCCTGCTTTAGCATATTTTCATATCCCACTACCAGAATACCGTACTGCGTTTGATAATGAAAAAAATATACGATATGGAGTAAGAGAAGAAGATGAATGTCCATCCGAACTGAATTCAGGCATGTTTCTGGCAATGCGTGAAATGAAAGATGTGATGGGTACTTTTGTAGGCCATGATCATGTGAATGATTATATTGTAAAATATCATGACATTGCACTTGCATACGGACATTTTAGTGGATGGACTTCAACATATACACCAAAACCTGTTATAAATGGTGTAAGGGTTGTACTTCTTAAAGAAGATCAAAGGGAGTTTGATACATGGTTACATCTATTGGATGGAACAATTAAATACAAAGTTACTTATCCAACAGATTTCAAATAAGTGAACAAAAGGTTAGTATTGTCGTTCATTTTATATGCAAAAGAAGAAGATTAAAACAATTCTATTTGATATGGATGGAGTAGTTATCGACTCAGAAAAACTACACCTTCGTGCAATGGGACTTACATTAGAGAAATTCGATATCCCTTATACTCAATCATTTCTAGATGAATATGTTGGGAGATCAGACGAGTCTTTTTTTGACTATGTTTTTAATAACATGGATAGCAGCTTTGAGGTGGAGGATTTGCTACAAAATAAAAACATGTTTTTTGAAGATCTTTTAATAGATTTAGAGTACGTTGAAGGTTTTACTGAATTTATTAAATTTGTAGAGGAACAGTATTGGCAAAAAGGGTTAGTAACTTCTTCTTCTATATTTACCGTAAATAAAGTAGATGAACTATTAAACTTAAAGCCCTATTTTGATATTATTATAACGGAGGAGGACACTCAAAAGCACAAGCCATTTCCAGATCCGTATTTATTGGCCTTAGTTAAGTTTGAATCAGATAAGTCTAAAACATTAATAATTGAGGATTCAATTAATGGAATAAAGTCTGGTAAAGCTGCTGGTTGTATTGTAGCAGGCATTACTACATCTTTTGATGCAAAAACTCTTTTAGGCGCGGGAGCCGACTTTGTAGTTAATAGCTTTAAAGAGATTATTTATTACATAAATCCCTGAATGAACACCACTCACAGTTTTTATTATTCTGTGTTTGGGTGAACGGCACTGATAAATTAAAAATCTCTTCAATTACTTCATCAAATTTTTCTTTAAACTCAGGCATATACTTTGCGAGATCCTTTATGGGATCCTTATCATGCTTTATTGTTGGGTCGAAATCATTGAATATAGACCGAAGATAATAAACAGCTGGTGAAAGTTGAATATTTGGATTTTCAATTTGATAAAAAAGCCCATAGATAAAGACCTGTAATATTTGATACGGACGTTTCTCTTTTGAGGAGTCGAATAATTGTTCAATATCTCTATACTTAGTTTCACCAGTTCCGGTTTTATAATCAATAATTCTAACGGAGTCTCTCACTCTATCAACCCTATCAATACTACCTTTAAAGTTAACTGTTAGCATTTCGTTTACTTTATATGGCATTTTGAATCTATACTCAGAGCCTATATACCTGAATGGGGCAAACTGTAAATCAACATAGAGAGTTTGTTTTACATAACTTTTGAGGATTTCACCAATTAGATAATATTGCCCCTGCAGATTACGAGGATTATTTTCATCCTTAAAGAAGTATTTTGAAAATGCAATTCCAAGTACTTCATTTAGGTATGAATCATTATTTATAATTGTTGTCAAGGCATCCGGAGTTACTACAATACTATTGAATCTTTTATATATAACCTCCATCAATCTGTGAAAAATTGTTCCAAAGACATCGGCTTCTACTGACTCCTGCACCTCCGACTCTTCTGAAAGTTCCTCCAGGGCTGTAAAGTAAAATTTAAGCGGGCAGTCTATATAATTATTAATATATGACGCCGAAAGCGACTTCTCTCCTCCTGCCCTAAACTTGTTTAACAGGCGTACAACTTCAGGGCTTTTATCTACCGATACGGGTGTTACAACCGGAGCTGAGACATCATAAGTCACTACCCTCTCTGAGATATCAAAAGAATTGTGATACAAATATTTCAACTGGTAGAAATATCTACTAACCTCACCTGTTTGTGTACCTTCTGTGCGAGTATCATACAACATATATATGTTTTTAGCACGACTAATCATTCTATAAAAATGGTAAGCATAAGTACTATCTTGAAATTCATATGTTGGCAGACCGAACCCTTTCCTTAAAGTAAAAGGAATAAACGAGTTAGTTGCTTTCTTTATTGGGAAAACGCCTTCATTCATCGACAAGATAATTAGATTATCAAAATCTAATGTACGTGTTTCGAGAACTCCCATCACCTGTAATCCTGAAAGTGGTTCACCACTAAATGGCACACTTATTCCGCGAGCGAGCTTTCTTAACAAACGAAAGTAAGTGTCAACCGACATTGCAGTAACATCACCTAGTCTGTCGCCTAGACTAGTAATGGTCTTATAATACTGAACTATAAATTCTCTCTCTAAATCTGAATTATTAGAATTTCTCTTCTCTTCCACAGCCTCACCTGAATAATTTATTTCAGTTAGAATATTGTAAAGAAATGATAAAATTTCATGTAGATAAGATGTGATATCTTTCCATACTGTAATAGGAGTGAAGATTAATCTAAGTAATGGATTATCAATTATCTCAGAAACAGGAACAACAACGCGGTTGTATTTTATGATATGTTCTTTCAGTTCATCTGCTTCTTTCTTTGCCGACAAAATTATTAATGGATGATTTAATATCGCCTTAACAAAACGATGATAAAATGCTATTTCATTATTCCATTTACGCAGATTCTGTTGCAGTAAAGAAATATGCTCTACTAAACCAGCTACTGAGGAGTGAGATAAGCTGTATCCCATCGTAACATTTATCTTTCCTATCTCATTGGGGATAGAATATAGTACTGGTAACAATAAATTTTCGTCGGGTAGTACAATGGCTGTATTTATTGCTTCGTTGGGATTTCCAATTTCACTATTATCAATAAGATTAGATAGAATCCTTGATACATGTTTAGCCTGGCCAACACCAGAAGGAACTCCAATAAGTTCTATTTTACTCTTTATTTCATTCTCAGAACTTTCTAAATCATGTTTTGAAGGAAAAAGCCTAAGATTATCTTTTACTCTGAATGAAGCACGATTGAGTTCATCATGAACAAGCGGGGACTCATAATCCCAGTAAAAATCTGCATTACCTCTTCTTTTTAGACTAGTAAGAAGTTTAGTTTCTGAAGGACTTAAAAGATTGAACCCAACAAAAACAAACTTCTCTTCAATTGAAAAGTCATACTTATTATTAGTAGCTCTTTCTGCCACATCCCTAAAAATCATTCCTTCGTATGCGATTCCTTTTTCATGCAATTCATCTCTTAATGAATTGTACAGTTCAAGAAGAATCTTCCAGGTTTCATTAAACTTCTCTTTTGTTTCGTTCCCTTCAATAGGCATAAAGTTATGCCAGAAACGACGCATAGACTTAATCTGATTTTCATCAAGGTGAGTTAAATCATCATCGAGTAATCTGAAATCATGAACATTCACAAAAAGTTGCTCTACATCCACCAAATACTTATCTACATCATCAAAATCGTTGAGTAGCATTTCACCCCAGAATATGAAGTCATCAAAAGATTCCTCCGAACCACTTATTCTCTTGAAATGTTTGTATAGTATAACAAGCATCTCAATTCTGTCTGCTTGCCTGTACAATGAGAGAGAACCAAAAAGCTCTTGTATTGTTAGCATTGCAGGAGAAAAAAGTGGCTTACCTGTTATCTCAGCCAGATATTTCCTAAGAAACATAGCTGCACGTCTGTTAGGGAAGACAAAGGT
>CAZSBA010000006.1:0-54920 GCA_964605035.1 uncultured Proteiniphilum sp.
GTATCGTCCTGATTTTCTCCAGTGAAACTCCTAACCAACTCCTAATCCTCCTTATATTTAATTGAGGGTGTTAGGGTCTTGGTTGTGATTAAGTAGGGTGGGTATACTTTTCTAGTTTGATTAAAGAATGTATAGAGTTTCTGAATAGATATTCCTATTAATATTTAATTGTTATATTTGCCATAGTTAAAATAAAAATATATGCTGAAAACACTACAAACCATTGTATTATTATTTACAAGCACTATTGCTTTCTCGCAACCTGCTGTACAGCAAATTATAAATAACCCATCGCTGAAACACGCATCTGTAGGTATTTGTGTAATTGATTTATCTACTGGAAGAAGTGTGGTTTCACATGAAGCTGAAAAATCACTTACCCCGGCATCGGTGCTTAAATTGATTACTACTGCAACGGCAATTGAAGCGTTGGGCGATAACTTCAGATATAGAACAGATGTTGCCCTGGATGCAAATGATCCCACACGTATTCTAATACTTGGTTCTGGTGATCCCACTCTGGGGAGTGAGGCTTTTAAAGATAGTCCCGATAGATTTTTTAATGATTGTAGGCAGTTGCTAGAAAAGACGCTTTCGAAAAACAGTGAATATTCAATTTATGTAGTGGATAATTTGTTTGGTTATGATGGTGTATCGCCAGAATGGACATGGATTGATATAGGCAATTACTATGCAGCCGGTGCGTATGGAATATCGGTTTTTGATAATACTTATAAGTTGTTTTTTAATACAGTAAATAAAAATAGTTGTCCCGTTATACTAAGAACAGACCCCGAAATTAAGGGATTAACTTTTCAGAATGAGTTAAAACTAAATAGCAGTGGCAGAGACAATGGCTATATATATGGAGCACCTTTTTCGTATGACCGGTGGGTTAGGGGAGATATCCCTGGGGGGAGGTCGTCGTTTAGCATTAAAGGAGATATTCCAGATCCAGGTTTATTATTGGGTGAGAAATTGGCAGAGAACTTAATGCAAAATGGCTTTAAAATAGGTAGTGTCGAAACATCTCGAAAGGATTATATCTCCGGCGTATGTGCAGTAAGTACTACTTCTCGATATAGAGTAGGTCAGGTGCTGTTTACTCAAGTATCGAGGCCATTAAAAGAGATAATAAGAGAGATTAATGTTGAGAGTAATAATCACTATTCTGAGCACTTGATAAGAACAATTGGAAGGCAATATAAAGCAGATATATATGATAATGCACTTGAGGCTGGAATTGAATTTGTGGTAGATTATTGGAAAAGAAAAGGTGTTGATATTACTCCTGTAACAATGCATGATGGTAGCGGTTTAGCACCGCAAAATGCTGTTAGCTCAGAATTCCTAGCCGATATGCTTAGCTATATGTACAATAAAAGCAGCTATTCAGCTGCCTTTATTAATTCGTTACCAAAAGCGGGACAGGATGGCACTCTTAGAAACTTTATGACCAATACTAGGTATAATGGAAAGATAATTGCCAAAAGTGGTAGTATAGGTGGAGTGCACTGTTATGCAGGTTATCTTTTCGATGGTGAAAAGAGATATGCCTTTTCGGTTATGATAAACAAGTTTAACGGCACTCGTGCTCAGGTTAGAGGTGCTATTGAGCAGTTTCTGCTGAGCCTGTGACAAAAACATTAAATTACTCTACTATTTTTACAAGTTCTATTTCGAATACAAGAGTTGAGTAACCTTTAATTGTTCCTGAGCTGTTAGTGCCATATCCCAATTTCCAAGGAATCCAAACTTCCCATTTGTCACCTTCTTTCATATTTTGAAGAGCAGTAGAAAAACCATCAACAACGCCATTTACATTAAATGTGCGGGCAATATTATTTTTTGACGTAGTGTCAAATACTATTTTATTTGTGATGAAGTTTCCATTTTCATCTGAATAAGTATCGGGATTATCCCAAATGTTTTTATACCAGCCTGTATAAAGCACCTTAACCTGCTCTGTAAAATAAGGAGATCTTTCTCCTGTTCCGGTCTCAAGAACTTTATACATTACAAAGCCGTTTCCCGACTGTGAGTTTAACTTTGTATATTCAGGATTATTGGCAATAGCAGTAAATTGAGCTTCATTTTCAATCTTCCAGCGATCGTCAACTGTTTCAGTTTCATCGCAGGCTGAAAATAAAAGAACTGAAAATAGTGAAATAACAAGTAGTAGTTGTTTCTTCATTTTTGTGGTTTTTATTTTGATAGTTTTTTCAACAAACTTTTCATATCTGTTTTCTCTGTAATTATTTGTTGCAGGTTGCTTATAGCAACTCTTTCTTGCTCCATGGAATCGCGATGTCTTATCGTAACCATGTTATCTTCTAGAGTCTGGTGGTCTATTGTTGCACAGAAAGGTGTTCCAATAGCATCGTGGCGACGATAACGTTTGCCAATGCTATCTTTTTCGTCGTACTGACAAGTAAAGTTGAATTTAAGATCTTCCATGATCTCGCGAGCTTTTTCAGATAGTCCGTCTTTCTTAACAAGAGGTAAAATAGCAAGTTTTACCGGTGCAAGTGCAGGAGGCAATTTAAGCAATACACGCTTTTCTCCGTTTTCTAACTGCTCTTCGCAATACGAACCAGCTAAAATTGATAGAAACATACGGTCAACACCAATTGAGGTTTCTACAACATAAGGAGTATATGATTTATTTAATTCTGGATCGAAATACTGTAATTTCTTGCCTGAGAACTTCTCGTGCTGACTTAAATCGAAGTCTGTTCTAGAGTGGATACCTTCTACTTCTTTAAATCCGAATGGCATCTCATACTCAATATCGGTAGCTGCATTTGCATAATGAGCCAATTTATCGTGATCGTGGAATCTATATTTATCAGCTCCAAATCCTAATGTCTGATGCCATTGCATTCTTAATTTCTTCCAATGCTCAAACCATTCAAGCTCCTGGCCTGGTGGTACAAAGAATTGCATCTCCATCTGCTCAAACTCTCTCATACGAAATATGAACTGACGAGCAACAATCTCGTTGCGGAAAGCTTTTCCTATCTGAGCAATTCCAAAAGGAATCTTCATTCTTCCGGTTTTCTGTACGTTTAAGAAGTTTACAAAGATACCTTGTGCCGATTCGGGACGCAAGTAAACCTTCATAGCTCCTTCGGAAGTTGCACCCATCTCGGTAGAGAACATGAGGTTAAACTGACGCACTTCGGTCCAGTTTCTTGTTCCGCTCACCGGGCAAGCTATTTCACAGTCAACAATAAGTTGTCTTAAATCAACCAGATCATTATCGTTTAAAGCTTTTGCGAAGCGTGCATGTATTTCATCACGTTTGTTCTGATTCTCAAGCAAACGAGGGTTGGTCTCTCTATACATTTTTTCATCAAATGTGTCGCCAAACCTTTTTGCTGCTTTCTGTACTTCTTTATCTATCTTATCATCAAGTTTTGCCAGGTGATCTTCGATAAGTACGTCGGCACGGTATCTCTTTTTACTATCTTTATTGTCGATTAGTGGATCATTAAAAGCATCAACGTGACCCGATGCTTTCCAGATGGTAGGGTGCATAAAAATG
Source organism: uncultured Proteiniphilum sp. (assembly GCA_964605035.1). Lineage (GTDB taxonomy): Bacteria > Bacteroidota > Bacteroidia > Bacteroidales > Dysgonomonadaceae > Proteiniphilum. Next base: position 3,548 of record CAZSBA010000006.1, read on the forward strand.
GCAGAATCTATCCCAACCACGTTTTCGTGCAATAGAACCATACTGTCCCACCAATATCTTTTTAGATTATTCTTGAGTTCAACTCCCATTTGACCGTAGTCATACACGGCGCTTAATCCATCGTAGATTTCACTAGACTGGAAAACAAACCCATACTCTTTACTATGTGATATTAATTTTTTGAATACCTCTTCCTGTTGTGCCATAGCTAAATTGTGCATGTTAAAAAAAGAACATGCATTATATAAATTATAAATTAAAATTCAATTTTTTTTCTAGTTGCAAAGTAAACGGTTTTTTTCGATATTTTGACAATCATTCTTCTTAAAGATAGATAATTGATGCTCTTAAGGGTGTTACCTTAGCGGAAATATTGTACTTTTGTAATCACTTTTGAAAATCAATCTTCTATTTATCGATAATTGGGATAATATATGGCAAGTGGAATGAAGACTTTGGCAAAGGAGACTCTCTTCTATGGGATGGGTAGTGTTCTTCCAAAGCTGCTTAGCTGGATGCTATCATTATACTGGGCCTTTGCACTGCCAAGGATTTCAGATATAGGTATTCTAACCAATTTTTATGCATGGGTTGCATTACTGCAAGTTATTTTAACCTATGGCATGGAAACAGGTTTTTTTAGGTTTGCCAATAAAGATAACGATCCGGTTAAAGTATTCTCTACATCTTTTATAAGTATTGCTAGTACAACATTTCTCTTCTTTGTAGTTGCATTTCTGTTTCTTGAGCCTTTATCATTTGCTTTGGGGGGAGATGATTTTAAACCCCACTACCTGCTGCTGCTTATTGTTATTCTTTGTGTTGATGTAATAAGCACTATTCCGTTTGCCAACTTAAGATTTAAAAAAAGACCAAAACGGTTTGCACTAATTAAGATTATAAATGTAGTTCTTACCATCCTCTTTAATCTTTTCTTTTTTCTGTTGTGCCCATTTCTTAAAACAGTATTCCCCAACACCTTTGCATGGTTCGATATAAATAAAGGGGTAGATTACATACTTATATCTAATTTAGCTGCTTCTGTTATTCAATTATTGTTAGTTTCTCCTGAATTGAAGATTAAGTTTCAATTTGACGCACAGCTCTTGAAGAAGATGCTTAAATATTCGTTTCCTATATTGATTTTAGGGGTTGCAGGTATACTTAATCAGACGGTTGATAAGATTATATTTCCCAATATTTATCCCGATACAGCAAATGCTTTTACTGAGTTAGGGATATACGGGCAGAACTTTAAGATTGCTATTATTATGGTGATGTTTACACAGGCATTTAGATATGCCTTTGAGCCATATATATTTTCGAGAAGTGAGGGTGATATCGACCAGAAGCGTTCGTTTAGTGATGCAACTAAGTACTTTATAATATTTGGTTTACTTATATTTCTTGTAACTACAGGTTTTATAGATATTATAAAGTTTATGATTCCTCCGGAGTATCATGTGGGACTTAAAGTGGTGCCTATTGTATTATTAGGTGAACTTTTCTTTGGTATCTATTTTAACCTCTCTCTTTGGTATAAACTTACAGATCAGACCAGGTGGGGTGCGTATATGTCGGTATTTGGTTTTATTATAACCATTGCTATAAATGTAGTTTTTATACCTAAGTATAGTTATATGGCCTGTGCATGGGCTTCTTTCTTTGCAAATCTAATTATGATGGTTATTTCGTATGTTGTCGGACAAAAGAAATATCCGGTACCATATAATTTAAAATCGGCGGCAGCATTTTTTAGCCTATCGATAATTCTTTTTGGAGGAATTACTGTTTCACTTCAATTTATATCAAATTTATGGCTTAGGTTATTTATAAGCTCTGTATTTATAGTATTTTATATAGGAGTTATTGTTAAAAAAGAACTGCCTCTTAACGAATGGCCCATGATTGGGAAATATTTTAGGTAGGTGCAAGCGTAATAACTCATAAATTCAAATTAAAATCAAGAATATATTTAAGAACAATTTATAATGAGAAAACTTTATTTATTACTAGCAATATTTTGCTTGTCTTTTATGGCAAAAGCCGACGAGGGTATGTGGCTTTTGAAAGAGTTAAACAGTGAGAGTGTTGCTCGTATGCAGGAACTGGGATTTACTTTTCCCATAAACAGTCTTTACAGCGAAGATAATCCTTCTCTAAAAGATGCAGTGGTGATTTTTGGTGGAGGATGTACAGGTGTTGCGGTTTCGGAACAGGGGCTAATCTTTACTAACCATCACTGTGGTTTTGGAGCCATTCAGAAGCTGAGTGCGGTAGAGCATGACTACCTAAAGGATGGTTTTGCTGCCAGAAGCATTGAAGAGGAACTGTATGCCGATGGTTTAACAGTTTCGTTTCTTCGCTCAATGGAGGATGTTACTGATCAAATTATTCCTCATCTACCTTATACATTAAGTGAAATTCAGATGGAGTTAACAATTGATTCATTGTCGAACGAACTGATAAAAGAGTATGAAAACGACCCTTTTACAAATGCCAGAGTTGTACCATTTTATTCTCGCAATCAATACTATGTTGTTCTTTATGATGTGTTTCGCGATGTTCGTCTTTCGGCTACTCCTCCTCAATCGGTAGGTAAGTTTGGTGGCGATACTGATAACTGGATGTGGCCTAGGCATACTGGCGACTTCTCGGTTTTTCGTGTTTATGCTGATAAGGATAATAATCCTGCAACTTTTAGCGATAGCAACGTTCCTTATAAGCCTAAATATGTTGTTCCGGTTTCGTTGGCAGGTGTTAAAGATGGCGACTATTCGATGACAGTTGGATATCCTGGTAGTACACAGCGTTACCTGTCGTCATGGGGTATTAACCAGCGTGTTGAATCGGAAAACTCTCCTCGTGTTGAAGTTCGTGGAGAGAAACAGGATATCTGGTGGGATGCAATGACACAGAACGATACAATTCGTATTAAATATGCCAATAAGTATGCAGGTAGTTCTAACTATTGGAAAAACTCGATAGGTATGAATGAGGCAATATCTAATCTAGGTGTAATTAAGGAAAAAGAGAGAGTTGAAGCTCGTTTGAATGAATGGATTAACAGTAACAAAGCAGCAAAGGAGAAGTATGGTAATACTCTCACTATGCTTGATGAAGCCTATACAGGTTCTAACGAATTAGCAAAGTATACAACTTATTTCTTAGAAACTTTTAATAATGGTATTGAGCTAATCCGTTTTGCAAAAACTATTCTACAGTTTGATACAGATGGAACTGAAGAGGATAAAAAAGCATTTATTAATGAAAGGCTTATTGAGTCATATAAAAACTATGTACCCGAACTTGATAAAAAGGTGTTACCCAGATTAATGTCTCTTTATGCGGAGCGTGTACCTGAGATATATCATCCTGATATCTATGAAAAGATAAATGATGAGTTTGATGGTGATTATGAGAAGTATGCAGAATGGTTATTTGAAAATAGTAAGTTTACTTCACTTGAAGACTTATTATTACTTCTTCAATCTGCCGACACTCAAATGTTGACAAAAGACCCTGCTATGGAGCTTGCATTGTCTACTACTGATATGGGATATGAATTATCGGGATTGATGATGCCATATTATGAAAATATATTACGTGGAGAGCGTGAATTTATGGCTGCATTGAGAGAAATGGATTCTCATAAAACATTCTACCCAGATGCCAATTTTACACAACGTTTGAGCTATGGAACTGTGAAGGGGTATAAACCACGCGATGGTGTTTGGTATAACTATTTCACTACATCAAGGGGTATTTTAGAAAAACAAAAACCTGGAGATCCTGAGTTCAATGTACAAGATTATATTCTTAGAGATATACGAAGTGGAGACTTCGGAAGGTATGCAGATGAATATGGTGTTTTGAGGGTAAACTTCCTTTCTACTAATGATATTACTGGAGGGAATTCGGGCAGTCCTGTTTTAAACTCTAAAGGAGAACTTATAGGTTTGGCTTTTGATGGTAACTGGGAATCGTTAAGCGGCGATATATTGTTTGAGCCAGAGATGCAACGTATGATAAGCGTTGATATTCTTTATACCTTATATATCTTGGATAAGGTTATGGATGCATCTCATTTACTAGATGAGTTGAAACTGGTTAACTAAGTATATTAGTTAATATATTAAATAAAAGTCAGCCCCTCATATGCATTTAAGCATTTGAGGGGCTGAGACTTTGTTAAAAGACTAAAACTTATAAAGTTTTACTTACCCTTTGCTTCCCATTCTTCTCTGTCGAACTTTTCATAACGAGGAGGTGAGGGAACATATACGTTATCGTCCCACAGAGCGCTTGTTATCATTAAATCTGCACTATATCTATTGCATGCAATGGGTATATTATGTACACGACACTGACGCAGCAACATCATAATATCAGCTTCGTGGGGCTGTGCATTCAAATCATCTATTAAAAACACAGCTAAATCTATCTCTTTTCTTACAACCTTAGCTGCAATTTCTGCATCTCCACCCATCGGTCCTGAATTCATTATAGTTATCACTGGGTTTACACCCTCTCTGTCTAATGCTTCACGAACCAGGCTGCCGGTGGTGCCGGTACATACAAGATGATGTTCCGATAGAAAGTCTGAGTTAAATATAACCCAGTCCACCATATCAGCCTTGCGATGATCATGTGCAACCAATGCAATCGTTAATTTTCGTCTCATTTTATGTTTAATTACCTTCTTTTTATTATATACCCAGCTCTTGTCTGATGATATCTATTTTTTCATTTGCTTTTAATTCTGCTTGTGCCAGCTCCTCGCGAGTTTTTGCAGTACCCGTAACTTCAATATAGAACTTTATTTTTGGTTCTGTTCCCGAAGGTCGTATTGAAAGCTTTGTGCCCTCTTCGGTAAAATATTGAATAACATTTGAAGTGGTGGGCATTTCCAGAACAATATTCTCTCCGCTAACAAAATCGATACCTTCGAGTTTTCCGAAATCTTTTATTAGTGAAACAGCTGAGCCTCCTAATGATTTTAAAGGGTTTGTTCTGAAATTCTTCATCATTGCTTCAATCTCATCAGCACCTTCTTTTCCTTTGCGAACTAATGAAATTCCCACCTCTTTAGAATATCCAAACTCAAGATAAATATCTTGCAGCAATTCGTACACAGTTTTACCATTATCTCTTGCCCATGCTGCTATTTCTGCAAAAAGTGAACAAGCAGATACTGCATCTTTATCGCGAACAAAATCACCTGCAAGAAAGCCATAGCTCTCTTCACCTCCACCGATATATTTTTTTAATCCTTCGTTTCTTCGAATGATTTCGGCAATCCACTTAAATCCTGTATAGCTATCATAAATCTCTATTCCTTTTATATTAGCTATTTTCTTAGCCAGTTCTGTAGTTACAATTGTTTTTACTACAAACTCTTTGCCTGTAAGTAATCCTAGTTCCTGACGACGAGTCATTAAATAGTAGAGACAAAGAAGGAATGTTTGGTTACCATTTACAAGAATGAAATTTCCTTTATCGTTGCGAATGGCTGTGCCAATACGATCACTATCAGGATCGGTTGCCAAAACAATGTCGGCATCGGTTTCAATAGCTCTTTTTATTGCAAGATCTAACGCTGCCGGTTCTTCCGGATTAGGAGATATTACAGTTGGAAAATCACCACTTATAACATCCTGTTCTGGCACATTAATTATATTAGTAAACCCAATAGCTCTTAGAGCATCTGGAATAAGTTTGCCTCCGGTACCGTGAATTGGAGTGAATACAATTTTTATATCATTATTACGTTGAATTGAATCGGGAGAAAGAACTAGCTTCTTCACCTCCTCAATAAACGCCTTATCCATATCTTTTCCGATAATCTCGATAAGTTTACTTTTCTTCTCAAATTTTATCTCATCGTTGCTTTTAATGCGATTAACTTCAGCAATAATATTTCTGTCGTGCGGTGCCAACACCTGTGCCCCATCATTCCAGTAGGCTTTGTATCCATTATATTCCTTTGGGTTATGCGAAGCTGTAATCATAATTCCGCTCTGACAACCCAGTTTTCTAATTGCATACGATACCTCAGGGGTAGGGCGTAAATCTTCAAAAAGATAAACTTTAATTCCGTTTGCACTAAAGATATCGGCAGATATCTCTGCAAACTTTCTACTGTTATTTCTGCAGTCGTGTCCAATTACTACTTTTATTTCCTGCAACTCGGCAAACTCCTTCTTTAGATAGTTTGCAAGTCCTTGAGTAGCTGTTCCAACAGTGTAGATGTTCATTCTGTTGCTTCCGGCACCCATGATACCCCTCAAGCCACCTGTACCGAATTCAAGGTCTTTGTAAAATGCATCAATTAACTCTTTCTTATCTTCATTTTCGAGCATTCTCTGCACTTCAGCTTTAGTCTCTGCATCATAGTTACCTTCTAGCCATGAATTAGCCTTGCTTGTAACTTGTGCTAATAAAGTTTCATCTTCCATATAATATATCTGTTATTTTACTGATTTTATTTTACTGAAATTACTCAACCGGAATAACTTTATATTTATCGCCAGTTTGGTCTATTATTTTTTTGTAATATTCGTTAGAATATCCCGGTCTTTGAGGTCTAGCCGGTTGTCCGTATGGATTTCTTTTAAACTCGCCATTTTCTTCGGCTTTAATCACACCATCAATATATTTAACCATCAGGTATTCACCTAGCTTTTTCCATTCTGCCATTCCCTCTTTAACAAGATTGTTTGTGTACTCGGTGAGATATTGAACAGATTCCTCACTGGATTGCTTATGCAATTCTAAAGCCCTCTCTTCTATTTGAGGTTGCTGAGCTGCAAAGCTGCCCTCGAGCATAGATTGAATTTTTTTCATATCTTCGCTCATATCGCTGTAACGAGTATATACCATATTAGATACCCAATTGTGAATCCAGAATGCAGATGTCCATGAAAAGTTAAGCAGGTCACCATTACCTTCAGCCATTTCATGAGGTACTACATTGTGTCCACTATAAAATGGGTAATAGACAGTCTGTGCTGCGTCATCAATACCAAACCATAGGATTCCACCAATTTCGTCGGGCAACCAAGAACGCAATTGAGCAACAAAAGAGAATGCTGTTTGCTGAGTAGCTATTGGTCTTTCGTTGCAGTACTCAACGGAATCAACTTCATATGTTAGGGGTGTCCATCTGTAGGGAGAATTAAAAGGACCTGCACCAACATCAAAGCGCCAATCAAGCTCAGTACCTTCGTAATGATCACGCATTAGATTCTGTATATCTTGTGCACTCAACTTACGGTCGGGTTTAATATATAACGGCATAGGTTCTGTAGTCTTACCTTGAGCATATGATACGAACTCACCCATATCTTTATTTACATTATTGAAGAACGACCATACACGTGCTTCACAAAAACGCATTGCTCCAAAATCGAGCGGAGCATATGCTTTGGCAAAGCTGAAGTCGGCATCTTCACCTGTGTAATATCCTTTCTCGCGAGCAAATGAAATTACATCTGGTGAGTATAAACAGTTTTCCGAATCGTTTAATGAGAATTGTTGAATTCGTGCTTGATTTGCATGAGCAGATACACAATCGTCGGGAATGCGAACTGCTACCCATACAGCACCTTTATTTCCTACTCCTTTTCCAATCATCTCCATTACCCAAACCTCGTTGGGGTCTGCAATTGAAAAAGATTCTCCTCCACTATAATAACCATACTCGCTAACCAAATCGGTCATTATCTTTATTGCTTCGCGAGCATTTTTTGCTCGTTGCAAAGTAATATAAATCAAACTGCCATAATCCATGATACCGGTTGAATCAGCCAACTCAGATCGTCCTCCGAAGGTAGTTTCGCCTATCGCAAGCTGATGCTCGTTCATGTTGCCTATGACATTATAAGTTTGCAATACCTGAGGAATTTCGCCTAGATATTTACCAGTATCCCATTCATAAACTTTAAGCATTTCACCAGGGTTATATTTTTTTGCAGGCCAATGATATAATTCACCAAACAAGCCATAGGAGTCGGCTGCATATGAAATAATTGTTGAGCCATCAGTTGAGGCCTTTTTACCTACTAGTAAATTTGTGCATGGGAAAGCTAAGTTGTTGGCAAATAGTGCCATTATAGCGATGATGATGAATTTTCTCATGTTATCTAAATTGTCAATAAAATAAAATATAGTTTTGCGTAAAGATACTTTTTTTTGTTTAAACAGCCTAGACTGATTAATTGAAATTTTTATTTATCATAAAATGGTTGGCAAAAGTAGAAAAAAAATCTATTTTTGTCTCATAAAGAAACCCACAGTATTATAAGAATGAAAGAAAAAGTTAATAAAATAAGGACTAAACGAATTTTGGGGCTTACTGCTTCACAAATCATAGTTCTATTAGTGCTGTTGGTTGTATTGTTTTTTTTTAGCGATAGTAGTATTCAAAAAAGATTAAAACAAGAGTCACAGATTAAAGACCTTCAAACTCAGATTGAATTATACCAAAAGCAGATAGAGGAGGATAAAGAAAAGTTGAATGAGCTTCAATCTAACAAAGATGACCTCGAAAAGTTTGCAAGAGAGAATTACTTCATGAAAAAAGAAAATGAAGAAATCTTTATTATTGCGAAATGATTCAGTATATTTGTTGAAAATGATTTTTGTTATAGTATGAAGGATAAATTATTTCAGATGTCGGGCATTCTGATTTTGTTTTCGGCAATTTTATATATGTTTTCGCCTGAGATTGCACCATGGATTATGTCGATATCGGTACTTATATTTTCACTTATTACTATGACTAATCCATATCCAGGTAAGAGTATTAGAGGTAAAAGACTTTTTAATTTTCAGGTTTTCTCTTGTTTGTTAATGATTGCAGCTACCTACCTGATGTTTAGAAATAGAAACGAATGGGCTCTGGTAATGATACTGGGAGCGTTTTTTATGCTATATGCAGTAATTGCTATTCCTAAAGAATTAGACAAAGAGAAAAACAGTGATTAAATACAGCTTGGCCATCTGATAACATGTTTTATGTGAAATGAAGAAAAGTATACTCATAATAGATGATAATTTGACAATTTGTTTGATGTTGAAGTCATGGCTTGTTAAAAACAACTATACAGTAGAAACAACATCAAGTGCCAAAGAAGCAAAACAAATGGTGAAAGAATATCCATTTGATATGATATTGAGCGATATTAGAATGCCCGATATTGATGGTATAAGCTTTTTAAATTGGGTTAAAAAGTATGATTCTGATATCCTCGTTATTATGATGACAGGTTTTGCAGAAATAGATTCTGTAGTAGAAGCTATGAAATTAGGGGCAAATGATTATATACCCAAACCTATTGATCCTGATGTGTTATTTTGTAAATTAGAAGAAGCATTTCAGGTTCAGAACAACATAAAGAAAAACAATCAATTTCCGAATAACTTTTTGATGCCTCCTGGTAAAGAGTACAAGCAGATATTAGAACAATTAAATATTCATACAGAAAACAAAGATCATATACTAATAGTTGGTGAAAGAGGTACAGGTAAATCTTCATCGGTAAAACATGTATTTGATAAAGGTTTTCACCCTTCTAAACCTCTGGTAATACTAGATGCGTCAGATATAACTAAAAAAGAGTATGATTGTGAAGAATGTGAATCAAAATTAATAGAGAATATTAAAGTTGCAAAAGGAGGGTTATTTTACATACGCGAGATTGATAAATTAAATAAATTCCTTCAAAATGAACTTATTGTTACTTTAACTAAGCAGAGTAGAGATGAATGTTTCACACAAGTGATTTTAAGTTCTCAACTGAGTCTAGATGAGTTGCAAAACACTCTAATACCAAAATTGTTTTATTTGCTTAAGAAGAATATTGTTGTTCTTCCTTCTTTAAAAGGAAAAAGTGAGGTTATTCTAAGTTTCTCAAATCATTTTCTAAATTTTTCGAACTTAATATTAAACAAACAATTAAAAGGTATAGATTCTGAATTACAAAAAGAACTAACTTCGTACGAGTGGCCAGGAAATATTCAGGAGTTGAAAAATACTATATTAAAAGCAGCTCTTTTAGCTGAAGGAGATTATCTGACAATTGATATAGCTGAAGAGTTGTTTGGATGCATTAAATCTAAAAGAAGCGAAATAAACGAAACAAAGACTGTTAACATTCATAGTTTAAAAAAAGAAAATTACGAGAAAGAGAAGATTTGTCAAGCACTTGCTATTGCAAAAGGCAACAAAACTATGGCTGCTTCTATTTTAAATATTGACAGAAAAACATTATACAATAAAATAAAGTTATATAGAGTAACAATATAAAAATGGATAAAGAGGGGGCGTCGAAAATTAAACTAACCGTCATTATCGGATATATTCTTGTTGTTATTGTTTTAATAGCGGGCTTGACAGCTCTTTATAGAAATTTGGTTGATTATTCTAACAAGAAAATTAGAAGTGAAGATTTATCCGAGTTATTTATAGTAAGTAATACACTTTCGTTACTTTATGAAATTGAAAGCGAGCAAAACTTGCTAACCCCTTCAACTGCTAGGCAATATTACATCAACTACGATTCAATTATTCCTGAAATAGAGAGAAACCTGCATGAGTTACATTTATTATCACAAGATAGCTCCCGGAAAGTTAAATTAGATAGTATTAGCCTCCTAATAAATAGTAAGAGAGATAACCTTTATGATATTGTTTTATTACTTGATTCGTTAAGTGAAGCGCCACAAATCATAAGAGAAACACACAGTAGTTTTGAGTCGAAAGGGAAAAGTGACGATATTTCGGATTTAATAAACAAAAATTTCAATTCTGAGAATGACAATCGGAGCGATACAACAATAATTTCGAAAGAGAAAAAAGGCTTTTTTTCACGTTTACGTAATGTGTTTGTTGGTAGTGCCGATTCAACCATAGTTATAGAGAAAAGAAGTAGTGTGAATAACGAAGGCATAAAGCATATTATTGACACTGTGATTAACAAGGTTCGTTATTCAGAGAGACTCGATATGAGTCGACAGCTGGAGCTTCAAACATCTCTAGTAGACAGGCAGAATATTATGAGTGTTACCAACAGAATGTTAACATCTCGAATTGATGAATTGTTGAAAGATATTGAACAAGAGGAGTATAGAAAGTCTATTCAGCTTTTAGAGGAAAAAGAGTATACAATCTCTCGTTCGCAAAAGATAATGCTAATAGTTTCAATAATAGCTATCGTTATAGCATTGTTATTTGCAATACTTTTTCTTATTGATATTAATAAGAGTCAGCGTTATAGAAGTAAACTGGAGAGGTCAAACCAGCAGATATCTGAATTGTTAGCTACACGTCAAAAACTAATGCTTACTATTTCACATGACATTAAAGCTCCAATGAGTTCGATAATAGGTTTTATTGAGTTATTGAGAGATGGTATAAATTCGGGCATAAGTAAAGAAAAGAGAAATGAATATCTTCAGAATATGAGTAGCTCTGCAAATCATATTATTCAACTAGTTACAACTTTACTCGATTTTACTAAATTGCAAGAGGGAAAGTGGGACTTTAACAACAGTAATTTCAATTTACATCAACTTGTAAATGATACGACTAAAAGTTTTCAGCCTATTGCAGTGGAAAAAGGTCTTATCTATCATGTGGATAACAGATTACAGGTGGATAAATTATACTTTGCAGATCCATACGTTTTAAGACAGATAATGAGTAATCTATTATCTAATGCTATCAAATACACCAACCGTGGTGAAATATCGATTAAAGTGGAAGAAAAAGCAGAAGATGTATTTTACTTTTCTATTTCAGATACTGGTATAGGAATAGATATTGATAATCAGCAATGGATCTTTAATGAGTTCAAACAAGTGCATCAAAAGTATAACTACGAAAAAGATATTAAAGGAAGTGGATTGGGATTATCTATAACAAAAAGGCTGGTTAGTGAGTTATATGGTGAAATAAAATTAACTTCAGAAAAGGGGATAGGGTCAGAATTTATAATAGAAATTCCTCTCAAAAGTGCTGTCGATTTACAAAATTCAATAAGCACAAGTACTCATGTTGTTTCACAAAATCTTAAAAATATTACTGTATTAGTAGTTGAAGATGATCCAACGCAATTGAAAATGGTAACAGAGATGATCAGAAAGAAAGGTTTAAGCTGTATTGGTGTAACCGATACTGATAAAGTTTTGTTACAACTTAGAAATAACATCTTTGATATCATATTTGTTGATATTAATCTTAAAGTTTCCACCGGAATAGAGCTTATTAAGGAGATATATGAAACAGAAAAAGAACTTTTGACAGACACACCAATAATTGCACTTTCAGCAGCCTCAGATGTAACTAAAGATGAGTTGCAATCATTCGGATTTACTGATTTTCTACCAAAACCTTTTACTTCTGAAGATCTGTTTGGAATGATAAATATACATACTAATTCGGGTGTAATGATAAGTGATGATAAAGAAGAATTATCAAATGGACTTATGTCATTAATTGAATATGTTAAAGATGATGATAAGCAATCGTGTGAAATATTGCAATCTTTTATCGATGAGACGCTTGCAAGCAATAAGCTATTAAAAGCAGCTTTTGAGCAAAAAGATTATGTATCAGCACGAAAAGTTTCACACAAAATGTTACCACTTATTAAGATGATTGGCGATAATCAGGTTATTTCAATGGTTGAACATTTGGAGAAAGGGAATCAACTCTCTGAAGAAAAGGAAAGTTTAATGGTAGTTGAATTAGAAAGATATGTTTTAGAAGCTGAGAAACATAAGGCTGTAATCGTAGCGAGACTAAATGAGCGCAACTGAGATAGCTAATAGTTATAAACGATATTTGCTTTTAGAAAAAGGGCTTTCTAAAAACAGTATAGAAGCGTATATGCGTGATTTGCAAAAACTGTTGGATTTTGCAGAGGAGGAGAAACTGTCTTTAAAAACTATCAAGTTGTCAGATATTGAAGCATTGCTTGCTGAACAATATGATAAGGAAATCTCACCCCGCTCACTTTCAAGAATAATTTCGGGACTCAAATCCTTTTTTAGGTTTATGGTCTTAAATGGTTATCGTGACGATAATCCAACAGAACTACTTGAGTCTCCAAAAATTGGTTTAAAGCTACCACATGTACTTTCAATTGAGGATATTGATAAAATATTATCAGTTATAGATGTATCCACATCAGAGGGCACCCGTAATTATGCAATTTTTGAAACGTTGTATAGTTGCGGATTAAGAGTTTCAGAGCTTACTAACCTTCGCTTTCAGGATCTATATCTTGATGAAGGGTTTATAAGGGTAGAGGGTAAAGGTAGTAAACAGAGGCTAGTTCCAATTTCTGATATAGCAATTCAAAAAATCAAAAACTGGTTCGATTATCGTAAAAAGATTAATATTCAAAAAGGGAGTGAAGATGTACTTTTTATCAGTAATAGAGGGAGCTCAATTTCAAGAATAACTGTATTCTATTATGCAAAGTTATATGCTGAAATGGCAGGTATCGAGAAAGAGGTAAGTCCACACATATTTCGTCACTCATTTGCTACGCATCTATTAGAGAGAGGTGCCAATATCAGAGTAATACAAGAGATGCTTGGACACGAGAAGATAACTACTACAGAGATATACACCCATATTGATCGTAATTTTCTAAGAGAAGAAATTATTGAGCATCATCCCAGGAATAAGTTGACGAAAAAATAAACAAAGAAAAGAATTAAAGCTCCAAGATAATTTTATATATTTGCTAAAGAATAAAAAAACATATAATCATGAAATTTGTAATATCAAGTGCCTCGATGCTAAATCATTTACAGGCAATCAATAGGGTCATAAATTCAAAAAGTACACTCCCTATTTTAGATTGTTTTCTGCTAGAGTTGAAAGGCGAGAAACTAACACTTACTGCTGCAGATAGTGAAACAAGATTAGAAACTTGGGTTGAGGTAAACAGTGCTGAAGGTGAAGGAAGTTTGGCAATTAATGCTAAAAATCTGCTTGATCCATTACGCGAACTCCCAGACCAACCATTAACTTTTGATATTAATGATGAGACACTTGAGGTATTTATTTATTATCAAAATGGTAAATATAATTTTGTTGGATTAAAAGGTGATGAATATCCAGATCCAAAACCTTTGAAAGAAGATTCGGCAATGAGCCTTACAATAGACTCTGAGATGCTTCTATCGGGAATAAACCGTACAGTTTTTGCAACAGCAGACGATGAGCTGAGGCCTGTTATGAATGGTATCTACTTTGATATTACTTCCGAAGATCTAACTTTTGTTGCATCTGACGGACATAAGCTTGTAAGGGTTACTACTACAGACTCTAAAGGTGATGGTCGCTCTTCTTTTATACTACCTAAAAAACCAGCAAACCTGTTAAAGTCAATTCTCCCCAGAGAGAATGGAGATGTGGAAATCAATTTTGATGAAAACAATGCCTACTTAACAATGGGTAATTACAAAATGGTTTGTCGTTTTGTCGAAGGCAGATATCCAAACTACAACTCTGTTATCCCGCAGAACAATAGCAATAGCGTTGTCCTCGACAGACTATCATTACTAAATGCACTCAAAAGAGTATCAGTTTTTTCAAACCCCTCAATTGGACTTGTGAAACTACAGCTCTCAGAAGATAAAATTGTTATTACTGCTCAAGATATCGATTTCCTTACAGCAGCAGAAGAAACTATAAGCTGCACTTATGAAGGAAACGTAATGAATATAGGATTTAAAGCTGTTTTCTTAATTGAAATTTTAGATAATATTCCATCATCTGATGTAAGAATTGAGTTGTCGGATCCATCAAGAGCAGGACTTATTCTTCCGGTGGAGCAAGAAGAAAATGAGGATATGCTCACACTTCTGATGCCAATGATGTTGAATGATTAAATAAGTAATAAATGGATTTAAAACTCAATAACCCGTTAGTTTTTTTTGATTTGGAAACTACCGGTATAAATATAACGCGCGACAGAATTGTAGAAATATCGGTATTAAAAGTTCATCCTAATGGAAAGGAAGAAACCAAAACAAGGAGGATAAATCCTGAAATGCCTATACCACCCGAATCAACTGCAATTCATGGTATCACGGATGATGATGTTAAAGACTGTCCTACATTTAAACAGGTGGCAAAATCATTTGCAGACCTCTTAGAAGGGTGTGATATGGCTGGATTTAATTCAAGTAGATTTGATGTACCTATGCTCACAGAAGAATTCTTGAGAGCAGGTGTTGATTTTGATACAAGTAAGAGAAAGTTTATTGATGTTCAGATTATCTTCCATAGGAAGGAGCAACGTACGCTAGAAGCAGCATATACTTTCTATTGTAACAAGAAACTTGAGAATGCTCATTCAGCAGAAGCTGATGTGGTTGCTACTTACGAAGTTCTTAAGTCGCAACTCGACAAATATAATGATCTTGAAAATGACATCAACTACCTTTCTAAAGAGTATTCGAGTTTTAACAATAATGTTGATCTTGCAGGTCGCATAATATTAAATGACAAAGGAGTTGAAGTATTCAACTTTGGTAAGCATAGAGGTAAATCGGTTGCCGAAGTGTTAAAAAAAGAGCCAAGTTACTATTCTTGGATGATGGATGGTGATTTCCCTCTAAATACTAAACAAGTGCTTACAAAACTCAGGTTAAGAGAAATAAATGGCTAAATCTCGTTTCTTTATTACACTTTCATATAACGGAAAGAACTATGTTGGATGGCAGATTCAGCCTAACGGAATAAGCGTACAGCAAATACTTCAAGAATCTCTATCAACCATTCTTCGTTCTAATGTTGAAGTTGTGGGTGCAGGAAGAACAGATGCAGGAGTACACGCTCATATGATGATAGCACATTTCGATTGGGAGGGAGACTCTTTCTCAGTTGAGGATCTTATTTATAAACTTAATAACTATCTTGCCAAAGATATCTCTATTCACTCAATACAACCGGTGAAGTCTGATGCACATGCTCGCTTTAGTGCTGTATCGAGATGTTACAAATATTATGTAACAACTAAAAAAGACCCTTTTCTCTATGAGCTAACACACAGAGTTTACTTCACACCTGATGTAGAGCACATGAATACTCTTAGTAATATCTTACTTGAGTACGAAGATTTTAGTAGTTTTAGCAAATCTCACACGGATGTTAAAACAAATAATTGTAAGGTAGAGTCTGCAAAATGGGAGCAGGAAGGTGATTTGTATGTATTTACAATAAGAGCCGACAGGTTTTTACGTAACATGGTAAGAGCAATAGTTGGCACTTTGCTTGAAGCGGGTAGGGGGAAGCTGGATGAGCGAGGGATGCACAGAATAATTAAGGCAAAAAACCGACAAGTAGCAGGAGACTCAGCTCCTGGTCATGCACTTTATCTTGAGGATGTGAGGTACCCTGATGATATTTGGTTATAAAAAATAACGTTAAATAGTTTTTTTACAGGATTAGAGTGAAAAAGTTAACGCGGCATACTGTGAAGTTGCCGCGTTAACTATTTATACTTTAAGCTTTATGAATACTTCTAATCATTCATCGAAATAAGAAATTCTTCATTCGTTTTAGTTCTTCTCAAACGTTGCAGTAAAAATTCCATAGCTTCTACAGAGTTCATATCGCTAAGGAAATTGCGTAATATCCACATACGATTTAAAGATTCTTCGTTAAGCAGAAGGTCGTCACGACGAGTGCTTGATGAAATAATATCAACTGAAGGGAATATACGCTTATTCGAAAGTTTTCTGTCGAGTTGAAGCTCCATATTACCTGTACCCTTAAACTCTTCAAAAATAACATCATCCATCTTAGAACCAGTTTCGGTAAGAGCTGTTGCAATTATTGTTAGTGAGCCACCATTTTCGATATTACGTGCAGCTCCAAAAAAACGTTTTGGTTTATGTAAGGCATTTGCATCTACACCACCCGATAATACTTTTCCTGAAGCAGGCTGTACAGTATTATAAGCACGAGCAAGCCTTGTTATTGAATCTAAAAGAATTACAACATCATGACCACATTCTACCAAACGACGAGCTTTATTTAATACAATCTCTGCTATCTTTACATGATGATCGGCAGGCTCGTCAAAAGTTGAAGCAATTACCTCAGCATTAACGCTTCTCTCCATATCAGTTACTTCCTCTGGTCTTTCGTCAATTAGAAGTATAATCATATAAACATCAGGGTGATTATCTGCAATTGCATTTGCAATATCTTTCAACAAAACTGTTTTACCAGTCTTGGGTTGAGCTACAATCAATCCACGTTGGCCTTTTCCGATAGGAGTAAACATGTCTACTACCCTGCATGAAAGATTATCGTTATGCCCTTTGGTGAGATTGAATTTCTCATCTGGGAATAGAGGTTTAAGATGATCAAAAGGAACACGATCTCTCACCGCATCGGGGTTGCGACCATTTAAACGATCTACTTTAACCAATGGAAAGAATTTTTCTCCCTCTTTTGGAGGACGAATAGGCCCTTCAACCACATCACCAGTTTTAAGTCCAAAAAGTCTTATTTGCGATTGCGAAACATATATGTCATCCGGAGAAGACATGTAATTATAGTCTGAAGATCTAAGAAATCCATAACCATCAGACATAATTTCAAGAACTCCTGATGCGTTTAATAATCCATCAAAATCATAAGCAGGCTCTTTCTCTTTTTCTTTTTGCTTTTGAGGCTGAGCTTGAGCTTGTTGTCTGTTTTGTTGAGGTTGTTGCTTTTGTTGTGGGGGAGAAGGAGTTACCAAGTCTAAAATTGATACTTTTTCTCCTGTAGGTTGAGGTGCACTTTTAGCTTTCTCTGCTACTTCAACATGTGGATCTTCAGAAACAACTGGAGGTAATGTGGCTGGTGGAGGTGTATTTTTTTTCTCTTCTTTTCTGTGTTTTGAAGACCTAAAAACCAATTGTATCGGTTTGTTTACTTTTTCGTTTTCAGATTTCGGCTGATTCTCAGTTGACTGAGGTATAGCTTCTGATTTTTTCTCCACTACTTTTACTTCCGGAGTTTTTGCCTCTGGAGCTTTAACTTCTGGAATTTTATCCTCTGGAGCTTTAACTTCTGGAGCTTTAACCTCTGGAGCTTTCTCCTTGACAGGTTTAGCTTCCTGAGTATTTGCTGTTTGTTTTTTTACCTCCTGCGTTTTAACTTCTGCAACCTTCTTCTCTTTCTGAACCGGGGTAGATTTAGTTGTTTTATTATCATCCTTTTTTGTAACAGTTTTCTTATTTATAGGTTTATTACTCCTATTTTTAGAGTTTCTATTACTGTTGTCGTTGCTATTTCTACTTTTATTATTCTGTCTGTTTCCAGAATCGGAAGTCAGTTTTTTTGTTTCAGCAATTGCTTGTTCGTCAAGAATTTTATAAATAAGTTCTTCTTTCTTGTATGCATCAGGGCGTCTTATGCCCATCTCTTTTGCAAGAACTCGCAATTCTGTTGTAAGCTTTTCATTAAGCTCAATAATGTTATAAGCCATCTAGATATATTGAAATTCGTTATGGTTATTGTAATTAATATGATATGTTCGAATTATAAACTGCTCTAATTATGGAGGTATTTATTCCATAATATTTTAGTTAAACACAGCGAAATAATTGAGTTTTGATTGATTTTGAATATATATAACAGTAGTATTGAGTGAACTTTACTGTCGAAGATTCACTTGCAAAGGTAACATAATTTTCTAAATAGATTCAATATTTAAACACATTTTTTGCATTTATATCAGTCATTCTGCATATTTATGCTGTTTAATGTATTAAATCGCCTTTCAATTTCGTTCTTATACAACAAAGATCTCCTTCTCTCCAATGAATTGGGTGCAGTTGACTCTACGAAAAGATTGTTAGCCACTGTTGCCCATTTATACGCCTCCTCCATTTCACCAATCATCTCATAAGCCAATGCTATATTATTTGCCGCTTTTGCTTTATTTGTCTTTTTCCTTTCTGATGTATTATTATAATACTCTTCCCATTTTCCAATTGCCCTGAGCCACTCTGCACCCTTAGCAAATGCTTCTCCTTCGCGCATAAGTTTAGAAGCAGAAGTATAGTACCATCTGTCCTGTCTTTCCCAATGAGGAGCAAAAACATATGTCATCTTCTCTGCTGCAGTAATTGCCAAACTCCTCATTGCTTGTTCGCGTGAAGGAAGCATTTCTTGTGAGTAAGCATTACCATCTTGTATATCAAAACCTATCCAATTTAAGCTGTCGATATATTGTACACGAGGTATCTTGCCTTCCATAGTTGGAAGGTAAACTCTGATAATAGAGCTAATCTTACCAGTCATATTACTGTAGGTGTATCCCATCTGTTTAAAATGCTCTCTTTTGGTTGTTTCAACAATAAGTCTATCAAGCGAGATTATTGCATCAGCACCTGTTTCTTTTCTTATTTCGTTCATCTTCTCAGGATCTAACAGTTCCTCCTGAAAAAAATTCTGATCATTCCTTATCGGTTCTTTATAATAAGTAACTCTGTTAAAATAATCCTCTTCGTTAAGAAATTGTGCTAAGGCTTCGGTGTAAAAAATAGAAACACTATCTGCCGATGCTTCAACTTTCTTTTCAACAGAACTGCCTATATTCACTAAATAATGACCAATATTATCGGGTTGTTGAACAACATTATTAACAACGGCTATTCTCAATACATCGTTGGGCAGTGTTACCTGTGCAGGCTCACGAGTTTCTACTGTTAGATATTTAATTCCCGAGCAGCTGCTCAGAATAAGTACAAGAGTTAAAACAATAATAAAAGGGTATGATTTATACATAGATTTTTGTTATTTATACTGCAAATATAGCAACCTGCAAACGATTTTCACCCAATATTAATAGAATATAATCTTATTTTGTACATTAATGCCTCTATTAATTAACATTTACACAGCGTTAAATGTTTTCATTTCAAACGATTGTTTAAGTGTTTTTTGATATATTTGTAACTTTCATTTAAAATTTACAACAGAAACAAACTAAAACATGGCATTTAACATTATTGTGTTGGCTAAGCAGGTTCCCGATACCCGCAACGTTGGGAAAAATGCAATGAAGGCCGACGGAACTGTAAACAGGGCAGCACTCCCTGCAATTTTTAATCCTGAGGATCTTAATGCGCTTGAACAGGCACTGGGTATAAAAGAACAATACCCGGGATCTCACATTACCATGCTCACAATGGGACCGGGGCGAGCAGCCGAAATATTACGTGAAGGTATGTTTCGTGGTGCAGATGATGGTGTCCTACTAACCGATAGAGCCTTTGCTGGTGCCGATACTCTGGCAACATCATATGCATTATCTATGGCAATTAAAAAGATTGGCAAATTTGATATAATTGTATCAGGTCGTCAAGCAATAGATGGTGACACAGCTCAGGTTGGACCTCAGGTTGCAGAGAAGTTGGGAATACCTCAAATAACCTATGCCGAAGACATTCAGGTAGTAGGTAGTGATAAACTCAGAGTAAAACGTCGCCTCGAGAATGGGGTAGAGGTGGTTGAAGCTCCACTTCCGGCGTTAGTAACTGTAAACGGATCGGCTAGATCTTGCAGACCTCGTAACGCAAAGTTATTGCTGAAATACAAACATGCAAAAACTGTTACCGAACGTCAGATAGAGAATATTGATTATATCGATATTTATAGTAGTCGCCCTTACCTTAATCTAACCGAATGGGGTGTAGCCGACGTTGGAGCTGATCCTGTTGAATGTGGTCTCTCGGGCTCTCCTACAAAAGTAAAGCGCACAGAGAATGTAGTATTTCAGACTAAAGAGAGTAAACATATCTCTGATAGTGATATTGAGATAGATGCTCTTATGAAGGAATTGATAGAAAACCACACTATCGGGTAACCAATTGTTTAACTGAATACCGATTTAAATAAAAAGATGAATAACTTATTTGTATATTTAGAAATAGAAGATGGCAAGGTTGCAGAAGTGAGTCTTGAACTACTTACCAAGGGTCGCTCACTTGCCAATCAACTGGGATGTAAATTAGAGGCAATAGCTGCCAGTGCCATTACAGATGGAGTAGACAAGCAGGTATTTCCTTATGGTGTAGATACCTTGCATATATTTAAGGATGATCGTTTATCACCATACTCAACATTGCCACACACCTCAATAATGGTTGAACTCTTCAAGAAAGAAAAACCCGAAATATGCCTTCTTGGAGCTACAATTATTGGCCGAGATTTAGGCCCCCGAGTATCTTCAGCATTGGGAAGCGGACTTACAGCCGATTGTACCTCTCTAGAGATTGGAGATCATGAAATAAAGAAAACCGGCGAGGTTTATAAAAACTTGTTATATCAAATTCGTCCAGCCTTTGGAGGAAACATTGTTGCTGCAATCATCAACCCCGATCATCGTCCGCAAATGGCAACTGTAAGAGAGGGTGTGATGAAAAAAGAGATAATGGATCCTTATCATACAGGAGAGATAGTAGATTATAATGTAAATGATTATGTGAAGGATGAAGATTTTATAATAAACATTATCGACAGGCATATTGAGAAATCTAAAGTAAACATTAAAAACTCACCAATTATAATCTCCGGTGGTTACGGAGTTGGATCAAAAGAGAATTTCGATCTTTTATTCCAGCTAGCCGATGTACTTGGTGCCGAAGTAGGAGCTTCGCGTGCAGCTGTTGATGCAGGTTATGTTGACCACGAACGTCAGGTTGGGCAAACAGGAGTTACTGTTCGTCCTAAAGTTTATATAGCTTGTGGAATTTCAGGGCAAATACAACATATTGCAGGTATGCAAGATAGCTCGATAATTATTTCTATAAATAACGATCCCGATGCACCAATAAATGCCATTTCCGACTATGTAATAACCGGAGAGGTAGAGAGAGTGATTCCAAAGATGATAAAGTATTATAAGAGTAACACTAAGTAATAATATGGCAAATTTTTATACCGATACACCCCAATTCCGTCACTATCTTCAGCACCCTCTAATGAAGCGAATTGTGGAGCTAAAAGAAAACAACTATACCGAAAGTGAAGAGTATGACTACGCACCAATTGATTTTGAAGATGCTATGGATAGTTACGATAAAGTACTTGAAGTAGTTGGAGAAATATGCGGAGATGTAATCGATCCAAATGCAGAAGAAGTAGACCATAACGGTCCCACCGTTGCCAATGGCAGAGTAACATATGCTCCAAACACACAGGAGAACCTTGATGTACTTAATGAGGCCGAACTTATGGGAATGCGTTTTGGACGAAAGTATGGAGGTCTTAATTTCCCTATGGTACCTTATATGATGAGTGCCGATATTGTAAGCAGGGCCGATGCTAGCTTCCAAAATATCTGGATGTTGCAAGATTGCGGAGAGACAATATATGAGTTTGGTACCGAAGAGCAGAAATTTAACTATATAACAAGGGTAGTTAAAGGTGAGACCATGTCGATGGACCTAACCGAGCCCGATGCAGGATCAGACCTACAGGCTGTGATGCTAAAAGCAAGTTATAATGATAAAGAAGGACAATGGTACCTTAATGGTGTGAAGCGCTTTATTACTAATGGTGATGCCGATATCCATTTAGTTCTTGCTCGCTCAGAAGAAGGTACTAAAGATGCCCGCGGACTCTCTATGTTTGTGTACGATAAAAAAAGTGGTGGTGTAAATGTTCGTCGTATCGAGAATAAAATGGGTATTAAAGGTGCTCCCACCTGCGAACTTGTATTTAAAAATGCAAAAGCAGAACTTGTGGGTAGTAGACGACTTGGACTTATCCGCTATGTTATGTCGTTGATGAATGGTGCTCGCCTTGGAATTATGGCCCAATCGGTGGGTATTTCTGAAGCTGCAACACGCGAAGCATACAACTATGCAATAGAGCGTCGTCAGTTTGGCAAAGCTATTATCAATTTCCCTCCTGTATATGAAATGTTGGCAAATATGCGAGCAAAGACAGATGCTTCACGCACCCTGTTATACGAAACTAGTCGCTTTGTTGATATATACAAATCTCTTGAAGAGATCAGCGGTCAACGAAAACTTACACCTGAAGAGAGAACAGAGATGAAATATTACTCTCGTTTAGCCGATGCTTTTACACCTCTTGGTAAAGGAATGAGCAGTGAATATGCCAATCATAATGCATACGATGCAATTCAAATTCATGGCGGATCGGGGTATATGAAGGATTATAAATGTGAACGCCTATATCGTGATGCTCGTATAACTAATATTTACGAAGGTACTACTCAATTGCAGGTTATAGCTGCAATTCGCCATGTCACAACTGGCACCTATTTGCAACGCATAAAAGAATATGAATTAATGCCCGTTGTGCCAGAACTAGAAGCCCTCAAACGCACCCTGTCAGAAATGACACAGATGTACGAACAACTGGTAACTATTGTAACATCACAAAAAAACGAAGAGTACCTCGATTTTCATGCACGTCGCCTGGTAGAAAGTGCCGCCCATATAATATCGGGTCATCTGCTACTGCAAGATGCCAATATCAACCAAGAACTATTTCGCCGAAGTGCCGAAGTATTTATACACTACGGACAAATTGAAGTTATCAAAAACTATAACTTCATTTCAGAATCGGGAGTAGACGATATGGCATATTATAAGCCGTCGGAGCTTGCCGAGGTTAAGTAAATTACTGTATTTACTTAAACATTATTTATACTTTACTCTTGTATATCCCTTACTTTAATCTTACATAACTCTTACCTTGCTCGGTTATAAAAGAGCGAGGTAAGAGTAAAGTAAGAATAATGTAAGTTGATGGTAATAGTAAATAACAACATAAGTAAATATTATCTGCCAGGTCTGAATTTGATTTCAAGTTTAGGTCGAGGACGCATTTTGCCCGATAACATATCTCTAGCCCAAATCATACCACCCTCAACACCCATAGTTGGTTTAAACCAATGCTCTACTGTTCCTCCAAAATAAGGTGTGTTCATCATAGGCAACATCGTATGATCGGGATTATTATTAAATTGTTTTACAGGAGCACCTCCATAAGCATTTAAAAACCAATCGTTATTAATTCGGTAACGACTATGCAAGTCAACTGCAATTGCAGCCTGATTAACGTTAAAGTAATTATTGGCTGTTTGCATATAAGATATTGATCCGTCCATCATTAAATTACGGTTAATCATAAAGTTAGCATCAGCCCCAACATTCCAGGTGGGAATAATATCAAAATTAGAGTTATAACCACTACGAAGTCCCAAGTTTAAAGAAGAAGAAACATAATACAGCGCACCTGCATTAACCGCATAATAATTGGCCTTTCCAAAAAAAGGAGTTTCAATTAAACCAATTGTAGCAGAAGAGTGCAATATAAGCCTATTTGTTGGCATAGTTGAAGCTATTGCTGTTCGGCTTTTAGAGAAAATGAAATCAGATGCTATGCCATTCCAGAGTACTTCTGGCATTTTACCATAACCAGTATATTGCTGTGGCGAAAGTGTAAATTTATCGAAGGGGCTAAATTGAGGTTGGAGTTTATCTGCAGGATTTAATCTTGGAAATTTTAAATTGATTTGGTTGTAACTATTTAATTCATTTTCAATTAAAATAGGATTAGTTAAATCAATCTTTATGCTATCTGGATATTTAACAGATGTTTCTTGGGCATAACTTAAAGATACCGTTAATAAAAAAGCTAACAATAAATAATGCTTTAAAATACTTTTCATACTTTTCATATTTCTGCATATTAGAATATCACCATTTAAACAAAGGTAAATTTTTATTTTAAGTTGTTTGCATTTATGCTACTTTTTGTTTTTCTTTGCTTTTGTTACAGATAAATAATAAACACTAAAAATTATTGCCTATAAGTCCTCTTTACTCAACTAAATTAACATAATGATTTAAGCAGTAAAGCTATGGATAAATACTCAGCGATGACCGATGAGCAGTTGGTTGTTTTGTATTCTGATGGCAATGATTCAGCATTTGATGCACTACTTGAAAGGCACAAGCAGTCGATCTACGCCTATATCTTATATACCGTTCGTGACGCTGATTTGGCCGACGATATTTTTCAAGACACATTCATTAAAGCCATAACCACAATCCGACAAGGTAAATACACCGAAACGGGTAAGTTTAAAGCCTGGATTATGAGAATTGCACATAACCTGATAATTGATTTCTTCAGGCAGAAAAAACAGGAGAATACAATATCAAAGGATTCATATGAGGTAGATTTATTGAATAATGTAAATCTTTGCGACGATACCTTTGAATCTCAATTAGTAAAATCTCAAGTCCTTCAAGATGTAAAAAAGCTTGTCTATTATCTTCCCGACAAGCAGCGTGAGGTGCTTGAGATGAGGTATTATAATGATTTAAGTTTTCAGGAGATAGCAGATTTAACAGGAGTAAGTATAAATACTGCACTTGGTAGAATGCGATATGCAATAATAAATATGCGCAAACTGGCAAGTGATAACAAGATGATACTTACCTTAAGTTGAGAAACAAAAAAAGCCGACTATTATGTCGGCTTTTTTTTATTGGGTAGGAGTTCTTATCATTTTACGCAGACTTCTGCATATGTTGATAATGTGTAAATATCTAATGAAGAAATAAAAACTTAAGAAGTCAGAAGCAAACTTTGAGGTTCATTCTAAATTTCTAAGAGCTAATACTTCAGAATACGGTTACTTCAAATAACTTCTTAACCAATTTTTTAGGTTGACTAAGCTGCTTTGAGAAGTATTATATATCATTCGGCTCGATAACAATTGAATCGTTTGATACTAATTTTCCGAATTGTGAAGCAGAATTAATAAAACCTTGATTTTAAATGTATTCAGCTTCGAAATAAATACCATCTAATTTCACGAATGAAATGATATAGTAATTAATTCTCTTCTTAATCTTCTTCGGTATTTGCAGTAACTAGTTATAATTTCGTTAGAAATATATTTCTAGATGCTGCCACAATATCTCATTGTGCATAGATTAATCATTCAGTTTGTATGAAAAAAAAAACATAAGCTTTTAGTTAGAATAAAACATCGGAGATTGAACAAACAAGTTTGATCATCTCTAGAATGAATAATCTTTTGGTCTTTTGCAAAATTTCAAAGAACTCCTTTTTTTCTTCTCTTTAATTATAAAACGATACTCTTTCGTTTTTGTTCATTGCAAATATAATTATTTATTAAAAGAATATGCAAATATTTTGAGGTGCATTTATAAACAATTTATCAACAGGTTATCAACAAGTTACCAACAATAGGGGGCAAATCCTTACTAGAAGCAGTTTTTGTTATACTCAGCCATGTATTTTATATCTATTTTCCAAATATATTTAACAAAAAATATTTTTTCCGCAGAATAAATGTAACTTTATTTATGAGATATCATATTTAAACCTACAATTGAAAATATCAAAGTAGACAAAAATATTAATTTTAATGTTGAAAGAGGCTCCTTTAAGATTAATATTCCGGCAAGAACAGTAAAGGTGGCTCCCAAACCAGACCAAACAGCATATCCAACACTAACATTGATACCATTATCAATAGCTTTATATAGCATAAGCATACTTAATGATACCGATATAATGAATGATAGTATCCAAAGATACATCTCTTTGCCCGAAGTGGCAGATACTTTAGATAAGCTAAATGCAAATACCGCTTCAAAGAGTCCTCCTATGATTAATAATATCCAATTCATTATAACGGTGAGTTGCCATGTTTTTTAGGAGGATTGCTTTCAGTTTTGTTTGCAGTCATCTCTAATCCCTGAATTATTTTTAAACGAGTATCGGTTGGTAAAATAATCTCGTCTATATAACCTCTCTCGGCAGCCCGATAAGGGTTTGTGAAAAGATTGCTATATTCTTTTATGGCCTCTTTGCGCTCTTCTTCATTTGATGATCTGTATAGAATATTTACAGCTCCCTCGGCACCCATTACAGCGATTTCTGCATTTGGGTAAGCAAGATTCAGATCGGCGCCAGACTCCTTAGATGACATCACAACATAGGCACCTCCGTATGCTTTACGTGTGATAAGAGTAATCTTTGGAACTGTAGCCTCAACGTATGCATACATAATTTTTGCACCATGACGAATGATGCCATTATGCTCCTGATCTCTACCTGGCAGGAATCCCGGAACATCAACAAATGTGATAATAGGAATATCAAAACAGTCGCAGAAACGAATGAACCTGGCTGCTTTATCAGAAGCATCAATATCTAATACACCGGCAAGGTAAGCAGGCTGATTTGCAACAATACCTACAGGCATTCCTCCCATTCGTGCATAACCAATAACAACATTTTGCGCAAACTGAGGCATCACCTCAAAGAAATAGTTTTCGTCTACCACCTCTTCGATAAGCTGTTTAATGTCGTAAGGGATATTAGAATCTTCGGGTATCAACTCTTCAATGCCCGGTGTTTTACGAGTTTTTGTATCGCGTGTACTTGTTAAAGGAGGATCTTCCATGTTGTTAGACGGGAGGAAGCTAATAAGCTCTCTAATCATCATTAAAGTCTCTTCCTCGTCGTTGCCTACAAAATGAGCAACCCCGCTTTTAGAAGAGTGTACAGAAGCTCCACCCAACTCTTCTTTAGTTAACTCTTCGTGAGTTACAGTTTTTACTACATCTGGTCCGGTTACAAACATATAACTTTCATCTTTTACCATAAAGATGAAGTCGGTAAGCGCAGGCGAGTAGCATGCACCACCGGCACAGGGTCCGAGAATTGCAGAAATCTGAGGAATTACTCCAGATGATTTCACATTCTGATTAAAGATTTCTGAATATCCGCTTAATGCCATTACACCTTCCTGTATACGAGCACCCCCCGAATCGTTTAAAGCAATTATTGGTGCACCATTTTTTAGAGCAAGTTTCTGAACCTTTACAATTTTATTAGCATTAGTTCGAGACAGCGATCCTCCGTAAACTGTAAAATCATAAGCATAAACATAAACAAGCCTGTCTTCAATCTTTCCGTAGCCTGCTACTACACCATCGCCCGGCACACGTTTGTTTTGCATATTGTAGTTGTGCGAGTCGTGCAGTACAAATTTATCTACCTCCACAAATGTGTTGTCATCTAACAGCATATCAATTCTTTCTCTTGCCGTTTGTTTGCCTGCACTCTTTTGCTTTTCTATTGCTTTCTCGCCACCACCCAATTCAGCAGCCTTGTCTTTTTCTACAAATTCCTGAAATATATCTTTTAATGCCATTATATTTCTATTTAGTTGGTTTTAAAAGTGATAAGTAGCTGATCGCGAACTACCGAATCACCTTCCTCAATATGAACTTTCTCTACAATTGCATTTTGTGCTGCAGTATATGTGCTTTGCATCTTCATGGCCTCAACCACAATCAAGGGATCACCCTGTTTTACCTCTTGGTTTTCGGATACCATAATTTTAATTATTTTACCCGGCATAGGTGATGTAATAGTCTCCTGAACATCATCAATAGAAGACTGTCTTCCTCTAAGGTATTTCTTTTGAGGGTTAGATAACTCAATATCGAAATTTCTGAAATGTGTGGTAATAGTATATTTTCCTTCCGAGTGTTTTACCGATTCGGCATTATATGAACGCCCCTGGTATATTATAGAGCAGAATCCACTTTCTGACATCACTACATCGATATCATAAATTTTGCCATCTACAGCTATCTCAACCTTGTTGCCATCCTTTGATATCATTTCAACTTCACGTAACCTATTATCTATCTTGGCTCTCATATTCTTAAAACTCCTTTCTGTTTACCAAACGCACGCCACTTACTAATGGGTCGATTATCAGAAACTGAAGATGTTGCATCGTTATTATTTACTAAATAATCGATATAAGCAGCAATAATTGCCATATCCTCTATCTCATCTTCAAGCTCATTTTCTTTTTGAAGTTTGTTTGTATTATCGTCTATAAAATGTGTTGTATAATTACCTTGTACAAATTCACGGTTATCCATAATTCGTCGCAGATAATCAATATTTGTTTTCACACCAGTAATCTTATACTCATAAAGCACACGTCGCATTCGCTCAAGAGCATACGTTCTGTTAGTTGCCCAAACAATAAGCTTGCTAATCATTGAATCGTAATAGATTGAAATCTCATATCCTGTGTAGATGTGTGTATCAATACGTACTCCCAAACCTTTTGGAGTTTGAATTGAATGAATAAAGCCTGGTGATGGAGCGAAGTTATTTTCGGTATCTTCGGCATATATACGACACTCAATGGCGTGACCACGCTGGTGTAGTTGGTTTTGAGTGAAGCTAAGCTTCCTGCCGTTGGCTATGTTAATTTGTTCTTTTACAATATCAACACCCAGCACCTCTTCTGTAATTGGATGCTCAACTTGAAGTCGAGTATTCATTTCCAGAAAATAGAAGTTCATATTACTATCAACAAGAAACTCAATTGTACCAGCTCCTACATAGTTTATTGATTTAGCTGCTTTAACGGCGATTGCACCCATTGCTAGACGGGTTTTATTATCAATGAAAGGAGAGGGGCTCTCTTCGATAATTTTTTGATGACGTCGCTGAACAGAACATTCGCGATCGAAAAGATGAACCACCTTACCATGTGTATCACCAAGAAATTGAATTTCCACATGGTGGGGCGATTCAAGATATTTCTCTATGTAAACTGAGTCATTGCCAAAAGAGGCCATTGCCTCTGATTTAGCCGCATCGTAAGCCTCCTGAAGATGTTTCTCTTTATAAACGAGTCGCATACCCTTACCTCCACCACCTGCGGTTGCCTTAATTATTACAGGATATCCAATTTTTCTGCAAACGCGAAACAGATCTCTGGGCTTTAAATCCTCAGAAGTGCCTGGCACAACTGGTACTTTTGCCTCTATCATCTTTTTGCGTGCAGATATTTTATCGCCCATCGCTTCGATACTCTCTGCAGAAGGACCGATAAAAATAATGCCTTCCTCTTTGCAACGACGCGCAAAATCGGCATTCTCACTTAAAAAACCATATCCCGGATGTATTGCATCAACGTTAAATTGTTTAGCAACAGTAAGAATTTTTTCTACGTTAAGATAACTGTCTTTGGCGGCTGCCAAACCAACATTTACAGCTTCGTCAGCATAAGCAACGTGCCTTGATGTTCTATCTACCTCTGAGTAGATGGCCACTGTTTGAATGCCCATCTCTTTGCATGTTCGCATTACCCGAACAGCTATTTCACCTCGGTTAGCAATTAATATTTTCTTTATCATTAATTCTATACTCCTTATAGATTTTTTCCTCGGACTATAGTATCAACAAATATTATTAATAATTGTTTGACCAAATTGAATGGATAATGCTGCCCATTTCTTCGTGGTTTATTATGTGTAGATGTGCCTCAATCTCCTGTTGCATCTCTTCTACATGAGAAATAACACCTACAATTCTGTTTTCTTTTCTTAACGATTTAAGAGTGTCGAACACTATATTAAGTGATTCCTTATCAAGAGAACCAAAACCTTCATCGAGGAAGAAAAAGTTTTGATCAGACTCTGTTATCTTTTGTATGTTGTCGGCTAATGCAAGTGCTAGTGAAAGAGATGCCTGAAAGGTTTGACCGCCAGATAAAGTTTTAACACTTCTCTCTTTTCCTCCATTCATAAAATCACGCACCTTAAAATTATTGTCTTCTGAAATTTCGAGGCTAAGTTTTTGGCGTGTCAGCTGAAAGAAGCGACTGTTTGCTGTATTGCATAAGTTCTGGAGGTAAACAGATGAGATGTAATTAACGAAACCACTTGCTTTAAATAGAGACTTCATTGTTTTAATATTGTCGGACCTAGTTTCTAATGCCTTCAATTCATTGCGCAGAGAAAGTTGAATTTCTATATTTTTAAGCAAACTCTTATGTAATTCGTTAATCCGCCCGTGATCTTTATTCATTATACCCAATTGAGTGTTAATAGTCTCAATTTCGTTGATTAGTTGGGTATGAACCTCACTATCATATTCGCTTTCACCAACTTCATTTTGATATTGCTCGAAAGTAGATCTTATTTTCAATAAACTATTCTTAAACTCCTCAATTCTCAGCTTATCAACTTTAATATCAATAGTATCAGAGAGTATGTTTTGAACCTCATCTATGGAAGTAAAATCTGATTCGGCTAATTCTTTATCTATATCATTCTCTAGCTTCATGATAAAAGAAATCTCTTTCTCCAGTTCAGATATATTAGTATCGTGTCTTCCTTTTAATATATCTCTCTGCCTGCTCATTTTCTTCAAGAGATTGACATTTAGAGTGTAGTCTTTTTCAATTTGTGAATATTCATCTAAAAGAATATTTCTCTTTTCAATTATGGTCTGGTCATTACATTCTAAGTAATCTTTTGGATTAATTGTTTGTAGTTGTTGATGTAAGGTTAGTAGATGTGTTCTGTTAATTGTAAGCATGTTTTTTATATCTTCTAGCTTTACCCTTGCTCGTTCAAGTTTATCCTCATGGCTTTTCAGATCTTCCACTTTATTAATCAATTCAGTTTCAAAAAATTTTATTCTTTTTTGAATCAACTCCATGTCATCGAAAGCACTGTTTAGTTCATCAAAAGTGAGATACTTGTTCCAGATAAACTGTTTGTTGTGACGTGCAATACTATCAAGTAATTTTTCTTTCAACTTTTGAAGTTCTAAGGTTCTCTTGTTTATTTCGGTATGGCTCACCTCAAGGATATCCAACTGCTTGATAATAGAAGATATTTTTTGAAGCTGTTTTTCAAAGAGTAGCTTGCTTTTTTTTATTTGCTCTTGCAACTCCTTAATATCTTCACTTTTAAATAGCTCGGGGTGATGCAATGAACCGCAAAGAGGGCAAGGGGTGCCAGACTCCAGATCTTCGGCAAAAGCTTCAAGTTGCGCTTTTACTAACACGTGACTCTCATGCTCAATTAAGTTGGCTTGCTGTTTCTTTATTCTTGCTGTCTCTGATTCCAAAAATTTATTACAATCTTTAAAGCTTAAGTTAGTAATGCTATTAAATATTGGTTCTTTAAGAATATCTTCTTTTTTAGCAAACAGCCCTTTCTCTCTATTAATAGAAGCTTCTATCTGATCTTGTACATCGTTAATTTGCCTTTCCAAGTTATACTTCTCTGTATACCATGTTTTAATATTCGAGAGCAGAGTGAAGTTGGGCATACTTCTACGTAATTCACTTATTTTACCCTCAA
Organism: uncultured Proteiniphilum sp.; assembly: GCA_964605035.1. GTDB lineage: Bacteria > Bacteroidota > Bacteroidia > Bacteroidales > Dysgonomonadaceae > Proteiniphilum. The sequence continues at coordinate 35,792 of CAZSBA010000006.1, forward strand.
TTTCCTCTCTATCTTTTCTTAAACCAGAAACAACCTTATTAGTTTCATCCCAGTACTTAATACCTTTTTCTACACTTTCAGAATCTTCATTTACTTTTTTCTCCAGTTCATTTATCTTAATTAATGTACTAAGCTCTTCTGCTTTTCTCTTAAGCTCCTCGCGTTTATCGTATTGGGGCTTTAAATTTTCTACAACTCCATTTAACTTATTAATACTATCATTATAAAGCTTCAATTTGGCCTCATCAGTGAGTGTTTGATCCTTCCTATCTTTCACCTTGGCTCTATATTCGTTTAATGAGGTTAGTAAGTGCCTAAAGCTAGTCAAGCATTGTTCGTACCGTATAATTTTTTTTTCTAATTTGTCAAATTCAGGCTGTTGTTGAATAAGGCTGTTTAGTGTTTTTTCTGACTCATCTCTTTTTTTTATCTTCACATGAAGTAGTCTGAGTTGCTCCTCATCTTTTTGGCATGCCACAAGCTTCAGATTTTGATCCTTTATGTTATTCTCTATATCTATAAGTTGATTTTTGTAAACATCAACTAAGTCAGAATTAAGTGAACCAAGTTGTTGAAGTTGACCACTGATATTCTGCTTCTGGCTGTTGTTTTTTGACTCTAATGAAACCACTTTAAAGTAAAACTCAAATTTTTCGAGGTTGAATAGCTCCTTCATCATTTGAGTTCTATCTCTATTACCTAGCTGAAGGAACTCTTGAAATTGACCTTGAGGAATTATTATAGTACGTTTAAAGTTCTCGTAACTCAGTCCCACCGCTTTCTCCAACTCAGAAATCTCTATTGGCAACCATTCGTTCTCAACTTCTTTATAAGACCTTCGTTCAAAAGTCTTTACATCTTCAAAACGTTTACTGTTACGTCGTCCTTTTACAGTTGATCTATATTTTGTTTGGTCTCTTCCAGCTTCAAAAGTGAAGTCAATAAGCAGTTCGTTAGACTTAAGGTTCATCATATTATAGTTACGGTTGTCCCCCGACTGATTAAGCTTATCGGTCTTACCATAAATTGCAAAAGTGATTGCCTCTAAAATTGAAGATTTACCACTACCCACAGTGCCAAAGATACCAAAAAGACCAGCGCTGGTAAGTTTAGAAAAGTCTATAGTCTGACGTTTCTGATATGAATAAAGTCCCTCTATTGTAAGTTCTATAGGTATCATTCTTCATCCTCCTCTGCCAATATTTCTCTAAACAAATTCATTATATCCTCATTTGGTATTTGTCCCTTAATATGAGTAAAATAGTCGTTGAAAAGCGACTCCATACTCTGGTTCAGGTCGATTTGCTTTTTACTGCTTTCAACAAGCAGATCGGCATTATTAACCTCTGGAATAACTGTAACTATACCGTTGTGAGCAGCATTTAGCCTCCTTCTATCCTTTGCAGTGATATAAGTATCGGTCACAAGTGTAAGTTCAACCAATGCATTGCTATTAGCAGAAAGCCAATCTAAAGCATCGTCAACACCATAAACACGTTTTCTTAGCAGAGGTCGCACCGTAGATAATTGCACCTCACGTACTCTGGCAATCTCACCAGGTGCCACATCAACCATTAAAACATATTTCTTCTGATTAGCTTCAGAGAAACTGTATGAAATGGGACTACCACAATAGTAAACAGGAGAAGGAAAATCATCTACTTTATGCATTCTATGAAGATGACCTAACGCAGTATACTGAATCTTCTGAGGGATGTTTTCACTATAAATTGCCTGAGCGCCACCTATGTGAAGTATCGGTTTTTCGTCCTCCGGTTCTTCAGGAACAGCACCTCCTTTTTTTATAACAAAAAGATGTGATATCAAAATATTTACTCCATTGTTATCACAGTACTTATTGGCTAATTTTTGCCACTTATTCTGTAAAACATTACGAAGTTCCTCCTCACTGTCCTCTTCACCCAAATAACTTTTCAGACGATACTCATTTGCATATGGAGTTAATAGTATGCGTATAGGAAATGCTTTATCAGGTAAAATTAACTCGATAAAACCACTCTCACTTCTTATAACTTTAAGTCCTGTTTCCAACTCAAATTCAGGAATTATCGAATTGGGATATCCTGCAAAAACGATTCCACACTCCCTTGCTAATGGATCGGGAGCTTCAATTCTGTCTGGAGAATCGTGATTACCGGCAATAGCTATAACTGGCCGTTTACCCCCATTAGTAAGCCTTTTCAATGTCTTGTAAAACAGATCAACCGCCTCCGTAGGTGGATTAAATGTATCAAAAAGATCTCCCGAAACAACTACAATATCCGCCTCCTCATTATTGGCTATATCGCATATTTCATCCATAACCAAACGTTGTTCTTCAATACGTGAAAAATCTTCGAGTCGTTTACCCAAATGCCAATCACCTGTATGAAGAATTCTACACTGTTTATTCAAAACGAATTGATTTAGAAGGAGTTATTTTTGCAACTAAATAAGACGGACCAATCATCATAAGAAAAGAAACAACTAGAGTACCCACATTTAGTAAAATTATAAAAAGAGGATTTAAATCTACCGGAACAGCCGAGAGGTAATATGTGGATGGATCTAGCTTTAGAATTTCAAATCTATCCTGTATAATGCAGAAAATAAGTGCTATTATATTACCCCAAAACATGCCTCTGCCAATAAGAAACGCCGAAAGGTATAGAAACACCTTTCTAATGCTTAAGTCTCTTGCCCCCATAGATTTGAGCATACCAATCATGTTTGTTCTTTCTAGTATAATAATTAGCAATCCCGATATCATTGTAAAGCCTGATACTATCAACATAAGAGTAATTATAACCCATACATTCATATCAAGCAGGCTTAGCCAGTTGAATATCATTGGATTTATATCTTTTATGGAGCGGGTATATAGTGCATTACCTAGTCTGTCATTGTAGCTTGACATTTCAAAAAACAGGTTCTGGGTAGTTATATCGAGATTATCGTAATCGTTAACCAAAACCTCTATTCCACTTACAAGATCCTCATCCCAGTCGTTCAGATTTCCAAGAATCTCTTTATCAGTTATAATAAATAATTTATCCCAATCTTCGAAATTAGTTTCATAAATACCTACTATGTCAAACCTCCTAGCTCGCACTGGTTCCTGCACAAAATAGCAGGTGAACTTGTCGCCAACATTTAAATGAAGCTTATTTGCAATACTTTTAGAAATAATTGCAGAGTTAGTATTTGATGTGTCACTTTTAATAATAACATCACCTTCGAGCATGTTGGTTTTAAAAAAATCCCAGTCGTAACTCTCCGATACCCCCTTAAGTACCACACCCATGAAATCATCATCAGTTTTAATGATACCAGGCTTTGTGATAAACTCTTGAAAATGTCTTATATCATTGTTTGAGCTAAGTATTTGTCGAAGCGAGTCGGAAATAGCAATAGGAGAGTGTTCGTAAGAGTTGTTGGTTTCGAAAGCAGTTATCTGAATATGAGAACCAAACCCAATTACTTTACCTCGCACTTCATTCTTAAATCCAACAATAATGCAAACTGAAACTATCATTACAGCAAGTCCTAGTGCTATTCCTGCAATAGCAATCTTGATGGCGGGAGAAGCAACTTTTTTTTTATTGTTTTTTTCTCCCTTATATATTCTTCTTGCTATAAATAGTTCAGCATTCATGGTTTAAAAAATAAATATTTAAATATTAACCATTAATCTTCTTATATGCATCAAGCGCCTTTTCGAGAACAATAACTGCATTGGCCAAATCGTTTTTATTAAGTACGTATGCTATACGAACTTCATTCTTGCCTAAACCAGGAGTTCCATAAAAGCCCGATGCAGGAGCCATAAAAATGGTTTGGCCCTCATACCGGAAGTCAGACAAACACCATGCACAGAATTTATCGGCATCCTCAATAGGCAGTTGTGCCAAAGTGTAAAATGCACCTTGAGGCATCGGTGAGTAAACTCCAGGTATTTTATTTAATTTTTCGATAAGGAAATCTCGCCTGCTTTTATACTCATCGAAGCTACTTTTCATATATTCACCATTACCGCTAAGAGAGGCGTTTGCTGCAATCTGACCTATTAGAGGGGGGCTTAGGCGTGCTTGACAAAATTTCATTACGGTATCATGTACCTTTCTGTTTTTTGTTATAAGTGCACCTATCCTGATTCCACATTCACTATATCTCTTAGATACTGAATCTATAAGAACAACATTCTGCTCAACCCCTTTTAGGTGACATGCTGAAACGTATGGAGTATCATTATATATAAACTCTCTGTAAACCTCATCAGAAAAGAGATATAAATTATATTTCAACACCAGTTTACGTAACTGCTCCATCTCATTTGGAGTATATACATAGCCGGTTGGATTGTTTGGATTACAAATAAGAATTCCCTTAGTTCGCTCATTGATGAGGTCTTCGAATTTTTCTATTGCAGGGAGTGCATAATTAGATTCGATATCAGATGGAATAGTTTTAATTATTGCACCGGCTGAAATTGCAAAAGCCATATAGTTAGCATATGCAGGTTCTGGAACAATAATTTCATCTCCCGGGTTGAGGCACGCCATAAAAGCATAAAGCACAGCTTCTGAGCCTCCTGCAGTTACAATAATCTCCTCTGGTGTAAGCTGAATATTAAATGATTTATAATATTTCACCAGATTCTCTCTGTAAAACTTATACCCGTCGCTGGGACTATATTCAAGTGTTGTACGATCTATCGATTTGATTGCGTCTAATGCTTCTTTTGGGGTTGGCATGTCGGGCTGACCTATATTAAGGTGATATACTTTTACGCCTTCTGCCTTTGCAGCATCAGATAGCGGAGCTAATTTTCTAATTGGTGACGCAGGCATTTGAATGCCACGTTGTGAAATTTCAAGCATAGTTGAATGAATAAATTGCTTATTGACTTTATATTTTAAACGAAAGGCAAAGTTAATAAAAAGTGTGGAAAACATTCCGCATTAACACAAATTGAGATTGATTGCAATAATCTGAGATAGATAATTTATACTTTTGTGGTCAGTTATAATAAAAAGTCAATGTTTTAATTTGAAAGAATTGTATGAATAAGAATATAACATTTTTAGTAGTTCTGCTGGGAGCATTACTTATCTCTTGTACACAACAAGGCAATGAAGATGATAAGTATCGCAAGGGCTGGTCTTTGGTATGGGAAGATAATTTTGATAAGCAACTAGATCAGTCGGCGTGGTCAAAAATTACACGCGGCAAACAGCACATGTATAGATATATGAGTGATAGTAGTGCATTATATATCTCTGAAGATGAAAACCTAATATTAAAAGGAATTGCTAACCCTTCAGGTGATGAGAAGCTGCCATTTCTTACTGGCGGTATTACCCGCGAAGGAGTTAAAGCTAATGAAACAAAAAGAATTGAAGCCAGAGTTCGCATAAATGGCACATTGGGTGCTACACCTTATATTTCATTAGTTCCAGATACAGATGAGGATAATATTGTAGTTGATGTTTTGGAACAATACGGTAACGATGATTTCATATATCAATCGGTTACATCAGAATATACCACTACACATGGTATGCCCGATAATCCACCTTCAAGTGCACTTGTAGGAGTAAGCCCTTTAGAATATCATATTTATGGAGTGGAGAAATATCCAGACAGTATAGTGTTTTTTGTAGATGGAATGCGTACAAGAAAATATCCCAGGATTCCAACTGATATCCCAGGACAGTTTCCTTTTAACGATATGGATATGAATCTTCTGATTGGACTTAGGCTAAATCATGACACTGATTCATCAGTACTACCTGCTGAGGTATATGTAGACTGGGTACGTTACTATGAGCCCAATACAGAAGAAGCTTTGAATTAAGAAATAGATGTTTTTATTTATAATGGTACTGAATGTGCTAAGAGACGCTCTTCGGCTATCTTTTCATATTTAGTATCTTTTCGTCCATAGTTGGCATATGGGTATATACTAATTCCGCCACGTGGTGTGAAAATACCAGTCACTTCGATATATTTTGGATCCATTAATTTAATCAGGTCCTTCATTATTATATTAATACAATCTTCATGAAATGCTCCATGATTTCTGAAGCTAAATAGGTAAAGTTTAAGACTTTTACTTTCAACCATCTTGACGTCGGGCAAGTAGTTGATTCTTATTTTAGCGAAATCTGGCTGGCCCGTTATTGGGCATAGACTTGTGAATTCGGGGCAATCAAATATAACCCAATAGTCGTTATCTCTATGCTTATTTTCGAACGCCTCAAGCATCTCTGGAGCATAATCTTGTTTGTATTCTGTATTACTTCCAAGGTGGCTTAATCCATCTATTTGCATAATAATTTCTTTTTTACAGTAATAAATTAATCTGACTTGTTTATGAATTCTTATTTAGCAGCTACTTTTTCAGATAAGAATTCTTCTAAACCTTTGTTTCGGATAATACATGCCGGGCACTCTCCACATCCATTGGCCTGAACGCCGTTATAGCAAGTGAGGGTTTCATTCTTCACTAAATCAAATACCCCTAGTTCATCGGCAAGTTGCCATACCTCTTTCTTAGTACGCCACATTAATGGAGTATGTATAATAAACTGTTTATCCATAGCCAGATTGAGTGTAGTATTTGCAGACTTGATAAATGTATCTCTGCAGTCGGGGTACCCACTATAATCGGCCTCTGATACACCAGTTACTATATGTCTTATTTCTCTAGCATAAGCAACTGTTGCGGCAAATGTAAGAAATAGCAAATTTCTTCCGGGTACAAAAGTATTAGGGTAAGAGTTATCAGGCATCTCTTTATCCATTAATATATCTTTGTTAGTTAAAGAGTTTGGTGCAAGTTGTGAAATTACACTAGTGTCGAGGTGGTAGAATTCTACTTCAGCTATCTCTGCCAATTTTCTTGCATTCTCTACCTCTTGTGAATGGCGCTGACCATAAGTAAAACATAAGGCAAGAACATTTTTAAATTCTCTTTTTGCCCAATAAAGACATGTTGTTGAATCTTGTCCTCCTGAAAAAAGGACAATTGCATCTTGATTTTTATAATCTTTCATATACTTTGTTTTTTATGTGGTTTCCTAAGCTACACAGAAAAGAATCTCTTTTCGAAGGCAAAAGTAACATTTTTTTTAAACAACCCGATATTTAACAAAACCAATTGAACATGTTTTTTGTAATAATGTTTTATAGTCGGGAGAGAATATAAAGATATAAAATAAGCCGTCCAAATTTCACAATCCGAACGGCTCCACAATTAAGGTGTCATATAAAAATGACAGTATACAAAAATAGGTATATTTTGATTATTTAGAATATATTTTTAGCTATTATTCCCCTATAAAAGCGAATAATAGTTAAAATACAGGTATATTAATCTTTAAGGCTATGGATGATAATATGATTAAGAGAAACCTTGAAAGCAATTACAAAGAAAATAGTGTTGTAAAGGCTATCCTGGTTAGGTGGAAATGGAACGAAGAAAGAACTGGCCGTAAGTTTCTGGGACTACGTTATGGGGGATCTGCAGAGACTCAATATGACTTGAACGTCAGATATCCTACCGGTTCAACAGAAAAAATAACATTATTACTTCATGCCGACCAACTTGCTAACCTATCTAAAGAAGAAAAGGAAGATAAAATATTGAAGCTGCTTGATGATCACGCATGGGAATGGGATTTGAATAACTCAAGAGATTTCCATGCAGTGGTTTCGAAGTTTGTAAGATGACATTTTAAGACCAAGAAAATCTTAACAAATTTGTAACAAGCATTAGACTACAATCTTGTTAACATATTGTACTTTTGTGGAGAATCTTTAAAACAGGACACTAGAGGTTAATTTTAATGAGGAGGTTATTTATTTTTTTGCTCTTCCCAATTGTGTTATACTCATGTAATAACAGTAACTCCAATTCGGGAGGCAACAGTTCACGAAGTGCTATCTCAGGTGCTGGAGCCACATTTCCCTATCCATACTACAATATAGTTTTTCGCGATTTTATGAGTGCCAACGAAGGTTATACCGTTAACTACGGAGCAATTGGAAGTGGAGGTGGAATACGAAGTTTGCGCGACCACTCAGTTGATTTTGGTGCTAGTGATGCATTTTTAAATCAGAAAGAGATTGAGTCGATGAACTCTGAAGTAATTCACATAGCTACTTGTATGGGAGGTGTTGTTATGGCATACACATTAGAAGGAATTGATAGTTTAAAGTTAACTGGTGAACTAATATCAGATATGTATCTGGGTAAGTTGAAAAAATGGAACGATAAAAAAATTGCTGCAATTAACCCTGGTATAAATTTACCTGACCTGGATATAACACCTGTTTACCGATCAGATGGCAGTGGCACAACCTTCAACTTTTCAGAATATCTTTCAATTGTAAGTAAAGAATGGAACGATAATATGGGAAAAGGAAAGTCATTGAAATGGCCAGCCGGAATTGCTGCTAAAGGCAATCCAGGCGTAGCAGGAATTGTACAGCAAACAGAAGGTTCTATAGGATATATAGGATCTGAATATGCATTAACGTTAAGATTGCCAACAGCAAAACTTAAAAACAGAGCTGGTAATTATGTGGATGCAACTCTCGAAACAATCTCTGCTGCTGCAAATGTGGCGCTACCCGACGATATGAGAGCTACGATTACCGACTCTGATGACCCTAACGCATATCCAATTAGTCTATTTACATGGATTCTTGTTTATAAAGATCAGAAATATGATAATAGAACAATTGAAGAAGGTAAGGACCTAATTAAGCTGCTGCAATATGTTATTAGTGAGGATGGACAAAAAGTTGCGGCTCAGATTAATTATGCTCCGCTTCCCGAACAGGCTCTCGTTAATAATCGTAATCTAATAAGTCAGATACATTACGGAGGTGTTGCAATTTTAGATAATGAAGTTTCTTCAAATTGATTTTGAATTATATCGTTTAATTAAATGAAAGATAAAATATTCAGGCTATTACTCTTTTTTGCAGCATTCATCATTTTATTGCTCTGTGCTGGTATAATTTATGCTCTTGTTAGTCGTTCATCTGATGCTTTTCAGGAGTATGGAATCTTGGGTTTTATTGCCAATCCTGAGTGGGATCCACGCCCAGCAACTGAGGAATACGGAGCATTATCTTTTATCATTGGCACAATTTATACTGCATTTTTGGCCCTTCTTTTCTGTTTCCCTTTTTCACTTGCAGTTTCACTATTTAACGGTGAATATTTTAAAGGAAAAAGGATTTCATCAGTAGTCAGATCAGTTGTAGATCTACTTGCAGGCATCCCTTCAATAGTTTATGGATTATGGGGTTTTTATGCAGTGAGACCATTAATCATAGATCTGGGATTGAATGCTCAGGGTTTCGGTATTCTCTTATCATCGGTTGTATTGGCAATAATGATTATTCCTTATGCTTCATCACTCAGTACCGAGTTTATATCTATGGTTCCAAATAATTTGAAAGAGGGAGCTTATAGTCTTGGTTCTACACAAATAGAGATGATTCGGCATATAAGTTTACCAACTGCATCTTCAGGAATTGTAGCATCATATATATTAGCTCTTGGACGCGCACTAGGTGAAACAATGGCTGTAACTATGCTAATTGGAAATACTGATAGGATTCCTAATGGTCTTCGTGATACAGGAAATACAATGGCTAGTGTCATAGCAAATCAGTTTGGAGAGGCCGATGGTATTAAGTTGAGTTCACTTATTGCAATAGGGCTGTTGTTGTTTATAATAACAGCGTTGATAAATCTTATTGCTAAGTTGATTATGAAAAGAGTTGGCAGAGCATAATTTGAATGAGTATGAATATGAGTAATTCAATAATTGCAAGAAAGAGAAGTAACCAGCTGGTATACTGGATGGTTTGCTTGTTTTCTTTTCTAGCAATGATCCCTCTGTTCTTAATATTGTGGGATGTTGTTTCCAAAGGTTATAAGAATTTTAATCTGAATCTGTTAACAGAGGTTACACCTTCGTCAATGGATGCACTATTGGCAAATATGAACGGAGACCCAATACCAGGAGGTATTTTAAATGGTATTACAGGTTCTGTTTTAATTGTTTTATTGGCAATTCTATTTTCGGTGCCATTGGGACTGTTTATAGGTATCTATCTTTCAGAAAATAGAGATAAAAATTTTGCAAAAGTGGTAAGTTTTTTAACCGATCTGCTTCAAGGTATGCCTTCAATAGTAATTGGAATTATTGCATATGCCTGGGTGGTTAAACCGCTTGGAAGTTATTCTGCTATAGCAGGTAGCGTTGCACTTACAATAATGATGTTGCCTATGATTGTTAGATCTACCGAGGAGACATTGAAAATGCTTCCTCGTGCATATAAAGAGGCAGGACTTGCATTGGGATCTTCATATACTAACGTAGTATTTAGAATTTTATTACCTTCGGGGTTTGGTGGAATATTTACAGGTATATTACTTGCCATCTCACGTGTAATGGGAGAGACGGCTCCACTTATGCTTACTGCTTTAGGTGCATCCGTTGTGAACTGGGATGTTTTAGAACCCACTAGTGCAATACCACTTCTAATATGGGACTTCTATAATGATCCTAACTTGGTGGATTTGGTATGGTCTTCATCTTTATTACTGTTAATTGTGATATTCGTTTTGAACTGGATAGCAAAAATTGTAGCTCGTAAATGGAAAATATAAATAATAACGGAATGGAACCCATTCTTCAAATGAAAAATGTATCTGTTTCTTACGCTCCGGGTACTCAGGCAGTAAAAAATGTAAGTACAGATATATATCCGAATACTATAACTGCAATAATGGGACCTTCGGGTTGTGGTAAAAGTACTCTTTTGCGCGCTATAAACCGACTGCATGATCTTTATGATAATATTAAAACCACGGGTGAGATACTACTTAAGGGTAAAAATATATTTAATATAGATTCAATGGAGGTGCGCAGAATGGCAGGTATGGTTTTTCAGCAGCCCAATCCTTTTCCTACAATGAGTATATATGAGAATGTACTTGCAGGATATAAGCTAAATGGAATAAAGCTGGGAAAGAAAGAAAAAGATGAGATAGTAGAGCAGAGCCTTAAGGGTGTTGCACTATGGGATGAAGTGAAGGATGTAATGAGTAAACGTGGTTCGTTTCTTTCGGGAGGACAGCAACAACGACTATGTATTGCACGTACACTTGCACTAAAGCCCGAAATATTGCTTATGGATGAGCCTACGTCGGCTCTAGATCCAATTTCAACGAACAAAATAGAGGAATTGTTGTTGGAATTAAAGAGTCAATTCACTATAATTGTTGTTACACACAACATGTCGCAAGCAGCCCGAATATCTGATAATTCAATGTTTATGTATTTAGGAGAGTTGATTGAACATGGTAACACAACTCAAATGTTTACTAAACCTAAGAATAAACGTACGGAAGAATATCTAACTGGTGTGTTTGGATAATTAAATATGCTTTTCAATAAATTAATTAATATCATTAAAAGTGATGAATGCTCTGAACGAAAATAGAAATACAACTCCTGTATTGGGGATTAAAGATAAATACTTAGATCAGTTACACAGCGACTTCCTATTATTATCAGAGATTGTGCTTACTCAAATGATTAAGGCTGAAGAGTTAGTTCACGATAATAAAAACAAGGAAATTGTTGACCTCCTGAAGCGCAATGAGAAGATTATCAACTCACTTGATGTAACAATTAAGGAGAAGGTGATTAATGCAATTATGCTTTTTACACCTCGTGCATCAGATTTACGCCGATTAATGGCTTATCACGATATGACTATATCTATGGAGCGAGTGGGAGACCTTATTGAAAATATAAGACTTGCGTTACAAGAAATGGATTTCACAATTAAAGGGTTTGAATCATACAAAAGGTTGCTATGTAAAATGTTTACTCAAACAGATAAAATGTTACGACAAGCTGTATTTGCTTTTTCTGGTGTTAGTAATGAAATGGCATATGATACAATATTAATGGACGACAAGGTTGATAAGCTTGAGCGTAAAATAGAGCGTAAGCTTGCTGAAGATTTCAAAGACCAGTCTCATGACTCTCAAAGCCTTGTTAATATGATGAATATTAACAGTATTTCATATTACCTTGAACGTATTGGAGATAAGGCAGTTGATATTGCCGAGTCTGCAGTATATCTGATTGAAGGTAAAGATATACGTCATGATAAGGTTGTGAAGGTTTCAAATAAAGCAGTAGAAGACAAGGTGAAAAAATCTTGCAAAGAAGATAATGATATAAAAGATAATCAATAATCGACGCAAACATTTTATGGATAATAGGATTTTAGTTGTTGACGATGAAAAGGATATATGTGATATCCTTCAATTTAATCTTGAAAAGGAGGGTTATATTGTAGATGTTGCTAATTCTGCAGAAGAAGCGTTGATGGTGATAACCGATGTGCATCAATTAATAGTTTTGGATGTAATGATGGATGGTATATCTGGTTTTAAAATGGCCGAAAAGCTTAGAAAGCAAGGTAACAATATTCCTATAATATTTCTGACTGCTAAAAATACTGAAAATGATGTGTTAACTGGTTTTTCATTAGGAGGTGATGACTATATAGCTAAACCCTTTTCTATAAAAGAGGTTCTAGCAAGAGTTGGAGCTCTTATTAAAAGGACTTCTCTAGTTAAACATCCTGCTGAAACTAACTGGAGTTACAAAGGGCTATCAATTGATATTCAGACTAATAGAGTTACAATAGATGATAACGAAGTCTCATTAACCAAAAAAGAGTTTGAGATTCTCTCACTACTGGCACAGGTATCACCCAACGTTCTCACACGTGCTGAAATTCTTAGTAGTGTTTGGGGTGAAAATGAATATGTACTTGATAGAACAGTTGATGTACATATAACAAGATTGAGAAAAAAGTTAGGTGAATATGCAACAATTATAGTGAATCGATCGGGGTTTGGATATTATCTTAATTTAGATTCTAAAGAGGATGAAAATGTGACAGAAAAATAAAAATATTAAACCAATGAATAACAAAGTTTCTTTTAGAAGACGTATACTGATATATTTTTCTGTAATAATAGCTGCTTTTACAGTGGGTATTATAATATTTGAGCAGAACCAGATCAAAAAAGAACGAACAAGTAGTCTTGAACGTACTCTTGAAAATAATGCAGATATTATTCATAACTTCATAAAAGAAAATAATATCTCGCCACAGCACTCGGTAGAAGAGGTAAACAAGCAGCTAAGCTATATGCCTACTGAATTGAGGTTGACTATTATCGCTTGGGATGGTAAAGTTCTTTTTGATAATTTGCTTGAATCAGATAATATGGAAAATCATCTTCAGCGCCCTGAAATTCAGAAGACAATAGGCTTTGGATCTGGTTCTAATATACGTGTTTCAGAAAGCAACAATATTGAGTACTTATACTTTGCAAAAGAATATGATGAAGGTCTGTTTATTCGTATGGCACTTCCTTATGATGTGAATTTGCGTTCATTTATTAATTCGGAGAATAGTTTTATATATTTTATTTTGCTGTTTTTTTTAGTTTGTGTTTTAATGATGCTCTATTTCACTAATAGGTTTACAAAATCTATACGTGAGTTGAGAGAGTTTTCACTGAGTTTAAAAAATGGTCTTCCAATACCTGATTCATTTAAGTTTGCTGACGACGAAGTGGGAGAGGTGAGTGCTGATATTGTTGAGAATTACAATTTACTACAAGATAATAGATTAAAACTAGCTGCTGAGCGTGAGAAGTTGTTACAGCATTTTCAATTTTCGGAAGAGGGGATTGCAATATTTTCGAAAGACAAGAAGAAGGTTTATATAAATTCGCATTTTTTACAATACCTCAATATTATACTCGACAAACCAACTTTAGAGGTTGAACAACTCTTTTTTGATTCTGCATTTAGAGATATTGTTGATTTTCTCAATCAGGAATCACGTAAAGGCAATATGTTTGCTAAGCGTATAGAGAGAAGCGGTAAACAGTTTAATGTTAGGGTAATTGTTTTTGAGGATGAGAGTTTTGAACTTTATATTAGCAACATAACTAAATCTGAAAAGACTCGCCTCTTGAAACAGGAGATGACAAATAACATTGCTCACGAATTACGTACCCCTGTAACTAGTATAAGGGGATATCTGGAGACGATACTTTCTTTAAATATGGATAGTGATATAGAGAGAGTTAAAGGTTTTCTTGAAAGGGCATATATACAGACAATACAACTTTCTGAGTTAATTCAGGATATTAGCATGCTCACTAAAATAGAGGAGGCTGCCGACAGATTTAATCTTGAACCAGTACATTTAAAAGGTTTATTAGAAGAGCTGCATTCTGATATTTCAGAAAAACTAAATGAGAATAATGATGAGTTTATAATAGATGTGAATGATGATGTGATAATTCATGGAAGCAGAACCCTTTTATACTCTATCTTCAGAAATTTGACAGAAAATTCAATTGCATACGCAGGTAGCAATATTCAAATTGTTATACATTGTTATAGTTACGATAATGATACATATTTCTTTGAATTCTATGATACAGGCTCTGGAATAGCGGATAAACACCTGGTAAGAGTTTTTGAGCGATTTTATAGAGTAAATGAAGGAAGAACTAGAGATAGTGGAGGATCAGGTTTAGGACTTTCGATAGTGAAAAATGCGGTATTGTTTCACAAAGGTAGTATTTTAGCAAAAAATAGATCTGAAGGAGGCTTATCTTTCTTGATAACCCTTCCTAAGAAATAAAATAAAAATAATTATGAAATTTATTGGTGCACACGTAAGCGCATCGGGTGGTGTAGAGAACGCCCCCGTTAACGCTCATGCAATAGGAGCAAAGTCGTTTGCTTTTTTTACAAAAAATCAACGTCAGTGGTTCGCTTCTCCGTATAAAGAGGAAAATATTGTAAATTTTAAATTGAGATGCGAAGAATTTGGCTTTTCGGCAGACCATATTATACCACACAGTAGTTACCTAATAAATTTAGGCAACCCTACTGAAGAAGGAGTAGATAAATCGCGTCAGGCTTTTTTAGATGAGATGCAAAGATGCGAACAGCTTGGTATAAATAGAATTAATTTTCATCCAGGCAGCCATCTGAATAAAATATCTGAAGAAGAGTGCCTTAACCGCATAGCAGAATCTATAAATATTGCTCTTGACAAAACTACAGGTGTAAGTGCTGTATTGGAGAATACGGCAGGACAGGGAACTAATTTAGGCTATAAATTTGAACATCTTGCTCATATAATTGACAGGGTTGAAGATAAAAGTCGCGTTGGTGTTTGCTTAGATACTGCACATACACTAGCGGCTGGATATGAAATACGTACACGAGAAGGTTACGATGACACTTTTAATAAGTTTGAGGAAATAGTTGGCTTTAAATATCTAAAAGGAATGCATATTAACGACTCGAAGAAAGAACTTGCTACACGTGTTGATAGGCATGACAGCTTAGGCAAAGGAATAATGAAAATGGATTTGTTTTCTTTTATGATGAATGATTCTCGTTTTGATAATCTTCCACTCATTCTTGAAACCCCTGACGAGTCGTTATGGGCAGAAGAGATTCAGTTACTTTACTCGCTTCAGAAAACTGATGTTTAGTATTTATAGTATTAAAACCAGTTTGAATAGAATATAACAATCAAATAAGTTGATTATAATTAACAAGAGCGCCGAGTCTTAATTGACGCGGCGCTCTTGTATAATATTCAATTTTAAAATTATTTAGTTGAGTTTAATCTCATCTACAAATATATATGCACGTCTCCCATTTCCAGGATGCCAGTCAGGCATTGTTGAGCACTTTACAGATACTTTAAAGTATCTAGCAGTATCTGGCTCGAACGAAAGTTGATGAGTTGAAATTTCGGCCCAGTGTTCATCATTCTCATCAATGATTGTTTTGGTTGCAACTGTAGAATAATTATTACCATCGTTAGAAGATTCTATCGAAATTTCGGAGGTATCAAATATCCAATCGCCGGTTACAACGGCATTATTTATTTCCAACGAACTAATTTCAATTGGTTGCAACATATCTATAACGGCAACCAAATCTTCGCCCTGAAAACCTATCCATCTCCCTGTTCGGTAATTGGTGCTCTTACCTTTAATTCCATCAACTAATAAGCCAGCACCTGTAAATTCGTAATTACGTGCAGGTGTTGTAAGTAGTTCAATTGGTTTATATGTTGCTTTGTTAACATTAATAACTTCTTTCAAAATCTTGCTTTTAACACCATCGCGAATTGCAGCAGCTTTTATTTCTGTATTATCGTTAATTGTAAATACTCCTTCATATTTTATTGAAGATTCAGAAGGGTCACTGCCATCAAGAGTATAATAAATATCAGCGTCGTCTATAGTAGTAAACTCAACTTCAAGAGCATTTGTATCGAAATTTGGAATGAATTCTCCTGTGACATCAAATACATGAGTAGCATAGGTATAATCAAGCTTGTTGTAATGACTTATTAATCTTGGCAATCTTTCTAGAAACTCTTCGTAGTCTTTTTTATTGGCATCCATCCACTGAACTTCACTCATCGCAGCAAGTCGAGGTAAAATCATATATTCTACATGTTCAGGCTCCTTGATGTACTCCGTCCATAAGTTAGCCTGTGGTCCAAGAATATGGCCTTTCTCTTCCTCACTGAGAATGTCTGGTGCAGGTTCAAAGCTGTAAACTTGTTCAAGTGGAAGATAACCACCAATACCAAAAGGCTCCTCATCTATATTCTGAGCTTGGTAGTAGTCGAAATAACTATAAGTAGTGGGTGTCATAATAACATCATGTCCCATTTTAGCAGCTTGAATACCACCTTCCATACCTCGCCACGACATTACAGTGGCATTAGGTGCAAGTTCCCCTTCAAGGATTTCGTCCCATCCAATAATCTTACGTCCATGCTCATTAAGAAACTCTTCAACACGAGCAGTAACATAACTCTGAAGAAAATGCTCAGCACTGTGTCCATCCTTATCAGAAAGACCTAACTCTTTTATTCTAGCTTGGCAATCAGAACACTCCTCCCAACGAGTTTTTGGTGCTTCATCGCCCCCTATGTGAATAAGTTCGGAAGGAAATATTTCCATTACCTCAGTAAAAACAGCCTCCAAGAAATCAAAAGACTCTTCTTTTCCGGCACATAAAATATCATCAAAAACACCCCATTCACCTATAACATGGTATGGACCACCAGTACAACCTAACTCAGGATATGCAGTAAGAGCAGCCAGCATATGACCTGGCAGATCAACTTCGGGTATGATAGTTATATATCTATCTTTTGCATACTCCACAACCTCTTTGAGTTCGTCTTTAGTGTAATATCCACCGTGCGGAGCTCCATCATACTCGCCGGAGTTACGTCCTATTACCGTTTCGCTTCTCATTGATCCGATTTCTGTTAGGCGTGGAAAAGAATCAATTTCTATTCTCCATCCCTGATCATCTGTTAGATGCCAGTGAAAACGGTTTACATTATGCAGAGCAAGCAAGTCGATATACTTCTTTACAAACTCAACTGGTTGAAAATGACGTGCCACATCAAGGCTTACTCCTCTATAACCAAATCGAGGCTCATCTGAAATGCTTGCCGAAGAGTAATTAACTGATCTTACTTTTTCAATCGGAGTTGCTTTTCTAACTGTTTGGATACCGTAAAATACAGCAGCTTCTGTAGCACCATTTATAGTAATATTATCGCTATTCACATCGATGGTGTAACCTTCAGTGTTTTCACTTTCAAGTCCTGCTTTAAGTACAATAGTATTCTCTTTCTGCATATCATTACTTAACCCAAGTTTTAGTCCTGTTGCAATATAAAGGTACTCAGATAAGAATTCTGCATTTTTATGCAACATTTCATTGCCATCAGGGTAAACAATATGTGTTTTGTTAGTTAGGGTAAATGCTTCTCCCTCTATTAGTTTAATATGTTTGGGAAGAGGTATAACTTCGTAGTTAGCAACAGAAGAATCTTTACTTCCTGTAGTACATGAAGCAATAAAAACTGTAAATAGTATAAAAGTTATCTGTTTTAATATTTTCATTTTATATTTAATTTCTTATTTCTTATTATCTTAATTCTTGAGAGCCTTAATTGTCTGCTCAACCATTTTAGCGCTTGTTACTTGTTCTTCAAATTCGTTTATTATAACTTCTGTTCCACCCATTTTTAGGTTCGGATTGCGATAAGTCATTCCACTTACAATAGGTTCTCTTGCCGAGAAATGAAACTCATTTGCCCCAGTCTCAACTGCAAGCTTTGCAATATTGTGGGCATTTACACCACTTCCGGGCATAATAATTATCCTTTCACCGGCAATGGATACAAGCTTCTTAAGGAGATCGATACCCATGTCAGCCTTAGGCTGTTGTCCTGAAGTCAGAATCCTATCACAACCAAGTTCAATAATATTCTCTAAACTTTCGTATGGGTCGCGACTCATATCAAAAGCTCTGTGGAAAGTAACGCTCATATCTCCGGCAGCATCTATCAACTCTCTGTTTTTTATCATATCTATATCACCGTCATTAGTGAGACAGCCAATAACAACTCCATCTACACCAAGTTTTCGTGATAATTCGATATCCTTAAGCATAATTTTATGCTCTAGATCATTATAAAGAAAATCACCACCTCGTGGTCTAATAATTACATTTAGCTTAATATTTAATAGTTCTCTAGCTAAAGTAATATCTCCATAAGATGGAGTAGTTCCTCCTTCGGGGATACCAGCGCATAACTCTACACGATACGCACCTCCTTTTTGAGCTTCCATGCAACTCTTTACAGAATTTGCACAAATTTCAATTTTGTAATCTTTTGTCATATACTTCAATCTATCTGTTTAATATTTCAGATATAAGTGCAAATTTACTAAATTATTCAAGATTTCTTTGAACCCATCCGTGTTATCATATAGTAATATCAATAAAGATTTTACAATAATTTTTATCCATTTTAATTAAGTATTATTGTAAAGTTGGTGTTATCTTTGATGATTGTAAATTATTTATATATTATGAAAAAAATTGTTTTATCATTATTATCACTATTATTTGGCGTAACTATTTAT
>CAZSBA010000007.1:0-33223 GCA_964605035.1 uncultured Proteiniphilum sp.
TATGAAAACAACAAATTATTTATTAAAAAAGAGAATGTTCAAAGCTACCTTAATTTTATCTTTAATTGCCATTTTTTCATTTATAAGCATCCAACCTGCATCTGCTCATTGCGATTCTTATGATGGCCCTGCTTTAGTTGATGCAGAGAAAGCCTTGTTAACAAATAACGTAGATCTTATTTTAAAATGGATAGATGTTGATATGGAAGATGAGGTTGTGCCATTGTTTCATAAAACCTATAGCCTTAAAAATGGCGATAAAGAAATATATGAAATAGTAAAGAAACACTTCTTCGAAACATTCATTCGTCTTCACAGAGAGATGGAAGGCGCCCCCTTTACAGGTTTGAAGCCTGCAGGTACAACTGCACATATAACAGTGATGAGCGACAAAGCCCTTGAGACTGGTGATTTAAAAAATCTGCTTAAAGCTCTTAACAATCATATAAATTCACAACTGCAAGAAAAGTATGATAAGACAAAAGCTCTATATAAGGTTAAAGATAACTCAGTTGAAGAAGGTCGTGCTTATGTAGAAGCTTACGTAGATTACACACATAGTCTCGAAGCAGTTCATGATATCCTATCAGGAGACGTTGCCCATAATCACTAACAGGTAATATGAAATGTCCACAGTCTATTAGACTAATTCTAATTTAGCGTGGACATTTGTTTGCTTACAGTTTCGTAATAAGACTATCCCATTTCAAGACAAAGTCCTATATATCTTCACATCATATATGTACCAACTCCGTATTATCCTTATTTTTATATGAGGGGGTTTAGGAGTTGGTATGGACTATGTAAGTACTATATAATGACTATGGTGGAGCAGTGTTGACAGTTGGATAAATATTGCCTATTGAATAAGATTTGAAGCTTGCTCCATTTTCTGACGAATCTCACTAGTGCAAAGATTGCCTATACTACCTGCATGGGTGTGGTTGACACTCTTTTCTGAATGGAATCTGCCCTCCTGCACCTCTTTTCCTACCTGTTGATAAGCTTCACGAAAAGGTATGCCTTGTAAAACAAGGTTGTTTACTTTCTCAACAGTAAACAGGTATTGATATTTGTCGTCATTTAAAATATCACTATTTATAGAAATATATTGAAGCATAAAGTGTGACATCTGTAAGATACTGTGCAATGTTTCAATTGCAGGAAAAAGTACATCCTTCAGCAGCTGATAATCTCTATGATAGCCATGAGCCATATTAGTTGTCATAAGGGTTATTTCGTTTGGCAGACTTTGTAGACAATTACTATGACCTCTTATTAACTCCCAAACATCGGGGTTTTTCTTATGAGGCATAATACTAGACCCGGTTGTTAATTCTTTTGGATATGAGATAAATTCAAAATTTCCTGATAGATATGTGCAATTATCAACTGCCAGTTTATTAAGCGTTGATGCAATATTTGCCATGCTTTGAGCTAGAATACGTTCTGTTTTACCACGCCCCATTTGTGCTGCAATCACATTGTAGCTCATTGTGTTAAAGCCCAGCTCCTTTGTTGTCATATCTCTGTCTATAGGAAATGAGCTGCCATAGCCTGCAGCAGATCCCAGCGGGTTTTGGTCGGCCACCTTCCAGGCAGATACAAGTGTGTACATATCATCAACTAATGCTTCAGCATATGCACCAAACCATAAACCAAATGATGAAGGCATAGCGATTTGAGCATGCGTATATCCTGGTAGTAAAACATCTTTGTGTTTTTCGCTTAGCTTCTGAAGGATTTCAAAGAGTTGAAGTACCTCTTCCTTAATAATCAAAATTTCTTCTTTCAGAAATAGTTTAATATCTACCAATACCTGATCATTTCGTGAACGACCTGAATGAATCTTTTTACCCACTTCTCCAAGTCGCTCTGTGAGCATAGACTCAACTTGCGAATGAATATCTTCCACATCAAGATCGAGTTTGAACTCTCCTCGTTCTACTTCATGTAATATGTTTTGTAGTTCAACTCGAAGATTCTTTTCTTCATCTCCGCTTAATAAACCTATTTTTACAAGCATCTTAATATGAGCCATTGAACCTTTTATATCATGCTTTGCCAGACGAAGGTCAAGCTCCCTGTCGTTACCAACAGTAAAATCTTCTACTCTTTTATTAGCATCGAAGCCTTTATCCCAAATTTTTGCCATTTAATTGCAAGTTTTCAGCTATACTTAGATAGCTCAGTTATAAAATTTATATATCCTTGTATGCCCTGGTTTAGCTCTTCAATTAATACATACTCATCTGCTTGATGTGAGCGAGCTGATTCGCCGGGCCCCATCTTAATTGCAGGACAAGTAACTCTCATCCAATCGGATGTAGTTGGTGAGGTGTATGATTCAATTCCAAGTTGTTTTACACATTGCATGAGCGAGTGATCTGGAGGAGTGGCTGAACTTTTATTTGTTAAAGAACGAGCCTTAAGGATGCTTTTAACTTTTGGTTGCAGCATTTCCATAATCTCGCTATTACTATATAGCTCAGTTGGTCTTATATCTACAACAAAACTACATTTGTCGGGTACAACATTATGTTGAGTTCCAGCATTTATCTGAGTAACCGTAAGCTTAACTTCACCCATTGTGGGAGATGTTTTTTTAAATTTAGTAGAACGTAGTGTAGATATATCATCTAAAGCAAGATAAAGAGCATTAACTCCTTCCTCTCTAGCTGCGTGACCACTTATCCCATTAGCCAATCCGTCAATTACAAGTAACCCTCTTTCTGCAATAGCAGCTCTCATACCAGTGGGTTCGCCTATTATAGCCATATCTACCTGGTTTGAAATCTTTTGCCAAATAAGTTTCATGCCATTATTTCCTGAGTTCTCCTCTTCAGTTGATAAAACAAGCATAAGATTGAAACTTAAAATTGCATTTTTAAGATGAATAAATGAATGAATCATTGATACCACACTAGCACCTGCGTCGTTGCTACCCAATCCATAAACATATTTATCTGATTTTTCAGGATTATAGGGGTCAATTGTATATCCCGATGCTGGCTGTACGGTATCGAGATGAGAATTTAGCATGAGAGTTGGTTTTTCTGAGTCATGGTGCTGCTGACGGAGTATAATATTATTTCCTATACATTCGGGAGAGATGCCCTTTTCTTTGAAATAATTTACCAGGAATTCTCTTCTCAGATTCTCTTCACCAGAAAAAGATTTAATTGAAACCAGCTTACGTAGCAGGTTGGCTGCATTATCCAGATTCTCCATTTTTATATTATTCTATTTTTAGAAGCTATTAAACACTAATATTGAGATTACTTTAGGATAGTTCCCCTTCGTGTTAAAAGATTATTTGCATGCAATATAATAACCTCAGAAACACCATTATTAATAGCTTTAAAAGAATTGTCCATTTTTGGAATCATACCATCGGTAATAACACCATTCTTTTTGTACCCTTCGCACTCTTCAAAACTCATTGTGCCAATCAAGCTATCAGGGTTATCTACATCTTTAAGTACACCCTCTTTCTCGAAACAGTAGTATAGAGAAGTGATGTAATTGTCGGATAATCCAGTAGCTACTGAATAAGCAACAGTGTCGGCATTGGTGTTTAGAAGTGAACCATTCTCATCGTGAGTTATTGCACAAAATACAGGAGTGATATCTGATTCTATGAGTTGAGAGATAAAGTTGTTATTCACCTTTTTAGGATTAGGATCACCAACAAACCCAAAGTCTATAGGCACAGGTGAACGTTTTATTGAGGGTATACAGTTTGCATCTGCACCAGACAAACCGATAGCATTGCATCCAATTTTTTGAAGTGAAGCTACAATACTCTTATTAATCCATCCAGAATAAACCATAGTAACCACTTTGAGAGTTTCCTCATCAGTTATGCGGCGACCGTTCACCATTTTTGTTTCTATCCCAAGTTGTTGAGCCATTTTAGATGCCATTACACCTCCTCCATGAACCAGAAGTTTTTTACCCTCCAACTTGTTAAAGTTTTTAAGAAACAACTCAAGAGCTTCGGGGTTATCAACTATATTCCCTCCAATCTTTACGATTGACAGTCTTTTTTTTTCTTTTACCATTTTAACGTGATTCAGTACTCTCATTAAAATTCTGACTTCTGAATTAAATTATAAGTTTTTTATTAATTATTATCAGCCCAAACCAGTTAGAATCTCTTTTAATACTGTTTGTGCAGAAACCACTCTATTGGCGGCTTCCTGAATGACGATAGACCTATTACTCTCGATTACATCATCTGTAACAATCATATTTCTACGAACAGGCAGGCAATGCATAAAGTATGCGTTGTTAGTTAGTGCCATTTTCCTACTGTCTACGGTCCAGTCTCTATCTTTACTTATTACTTTTCCGTAATTAGGATCGCGGTATGGTGACCAGTTTTTAGCATAAATAAAATCGGCATTCTTATATGCTTTCTCAAAGTTATATTCTATTTTGGCGTTACCTACAAATGATTCTTCTAGTTCATAACCTTTTGGGTGAGTGATTACAAACTCATAGTCAGTCGCATTCATCCACTCTGCAAAAGAGTTAGGAACCGCTTGTGGCAATGCCTTTGGGTGTGGTGCCCAAGTGAGTACTACCTTAGGTCGGTCGGTTTTTTTGAACTCCTCAATAGTAATTAAGTCTGCAAAACTCTGTAGAGGATGACGAGTTGCCGCTTCCATACTGAACACAGGTTTTCCTGAATATTTAATAAACTGATTAATGATTACTTCGTTGTAGTCATCTTGTTTGTTTTCAAACTGGGCAAACGAGCGTACACCTATAACGTCGCAATATGCACCCATTACCGGTATAGCTTCGAGAATATGTTCGGGTTTATCACCATCCATAATAACCCCTCTTTCTGTTTCCAGTTTCCATGCACCCTGATTTATATCCAGAACAATAACATTCATTCCCAAATTATAACCAGCCTTTTGAGTGCTTAGTCGGGTTCTTAAACTTGAGTTGAAAAATATAAGCAACAATGTTTTATTCTTGCCCAAATCCTGGTCGGTAAAAGGGTTCTTCTTTACCCACTTAGCCTTTTCCAATGCAACCTTAATATCTCCTATATCATGTACTGAAGTGAAGTTTCTCATAATATATTACTATTTAACACTGTTTTTTTTCTTAATTCCGATAAGAACATGTCAATATCCTCTTTAGTAATTGTGAGTGGAGGAAGTAGTCTCATTACACCATTTTTAGCTCCACCCGTAAAGATATGACTTTCGAATAACAAGCGGTTACGAACATCAGCATGCTCTGGTTGAAGCTCTATGCCCAGCATTAGCCCCTTCCCTCTAATGGCTTTTATACTCTTTATCTTTTTAAGCTCTAATTGCAAATATTGGCCCATCATATTAGCATTATTGACAAGCGACTCTTCTTCAATTACATTAAGAACTGCAATTGCAGCTGCGCATGCGAGATGATTCCCGCCAAAAGTAGTTCCTAGCATCCCTTTCTTTGCTTCAAACTTCGGAGATATTAACACCCCACCTATAGGGAAACCATTGCCCATACCTTTAGCTGTAGTGATGATGTCAGGTTTTATGCCTGCATACTGATGCGCAAAAAATTTACCGGTTCTGCCGTATCCCGATTGAATCTCATCTATTATTAGAGGAACATTGTGTGTTTTGCATAATGTTTCAAGTTGTTTTAGAAAGTTGTCGGTTGGTTGAAATATTCCAGCCACTCCCTGAATCCCTTCAATTATAACAGCTGCTACATTACCTTTTGAAACCTCTTCTTGTACAGCATCTATATCATTTAGTTTTAGAAAAACAACTTCATGTCCTTTGTTGAAGGGCGACTGAATATTTGGGTTGTCGGTAACTGCAACAGCTCCTGATGATCTTCCGTGAAACGCTTCTTTAAATGCAATAACCCTGCTTCTTCCTGTTTTAAATGAAGCAAGCTTGAGAGCATTTTCGATAGCCTCAGCACCAGAATTGCATAGAAAGAGTGAATAATCGGTATATCCGCTTATCTCGCCTAATTTATTTGCAAGTTCTTCTTGTAAAGAATTCAGTACTGAATTTGAATAGAATGCAATTTTAGAGGCTTGCTCACAAATTGACTTGACATATTTTGGATGCGAATGACCTATTGATATTACTGCATGACCACCATATAAATCGAGATACTCAGTACCTTCTTTGTCCCATACTCTACAACCCTTTGCTTCAACAGGCTCAATATTCCATAAACTATAAACATCGAATAATTTCATAATATTTAATTGTATTAGAAAGAACTCCCTTTTAAAGTAAGTCCAGTTGTTTCTTCTAGACCGAACATCAGGTTCATATTTTGTACTGCTTGTCCTGACGCACCTTTTACTAAATTATCTGTGATAGAAGTAATATGTATATAGCCTTTATGGAATTCGATGTGCAGTAAGCATTTATTTGTGTTAACTACCTCTTTAAGACTAATTGGTTCATCAGAAACAAACACAAAAGGAGAAGAAGAGTAATACTCTTTAAAATATAAAATAGTATCTTCTTCACTCATTGTTGCATCCCACTTAGTATATATACTAGCAAATATACCACGAGTAAAATCGCCCCTCATTGGGACGAAGTTTATCTGAGGCAGAACTGTATTACCACAATTTATTAAAGTGTTGCCAATCTCTTCAAGATGTTGATGTGTGAAAGGTTTATAGACTGATATATTATTATCTCTGTAACTAAAATGTGTGGTTTCACCCGGTCGTTTGCCAGCACCTGTAGACCCAGTTATAGCGTGTATGTGTATATCATCCTTTAATAGACTCTTAGATGCCAATGGTAGCAATGCTAGCATAATTGTTGTAGCAAAACAACCAGGGTTGGCTACATAATTTGCATTAACTATTTCCTTTTTGTATTGTTCGCACAAACCAAATACAAAATCTCTACCTTTGAAATGAGGTTTATTTCTGAAATCATTTCCCAGATCAATTATTTTGCATCCTTCGGGTAATTCATTTTTTTCTAAAAAATCACGCGAGAGTCCATGTCCAAGACATAAAAATATAAGATCAGGATCTAAAAAGCTTTCACTATAAACAAGATCTGTCTCCCCAAGTAGATCTCGGTGTACTGAATCTATCCGTTTGCCAACAGAAGTGGTGCTAATTACTGACTCTATATTAACCTGATCGTGGCGAAGCAGTATCCTAAGCAGTTCTCCTGCTGTATATCCAGTACCGCCAACTATACTTACTTTAATCATTATCGTGAATTGTATAATATATTTTTAATGGATTAGCCGTTACTTTAGTGAACCCAATTACATCATTGCCAGTAAACGATTTATTGCTCTCTCCGTATTCCCCGAATTTTGAATTCATAAGATCATATTCACTTGAGCAACCTAAAAGTGCAAAATGATAAGGACGAAGTTCAACCTCTACCTCTCCAGTAACATACTTCTGAGTGTCGTCGAGGAAAGTTTCAATATTTCTCATAACCGGTTCAAGATATTGAGCTTCATGCATTAACTGCCCATACCAGTTTGATAACTGATCTTTCCAGTATAACTGATGTTTGGTAAGCACATGTTTTTCGAGAAGATGATGAGCTTTTACTATAATAAGTGGTGCTGGAGCTTCAAAAGCCACTCTTCCTTTTGTGCCTATAATTGTATCACCAACATGAACATCTCTGCCTATCCCAAATTTAGATGCAATATCATGCAATTTTTGAATAACCTCAATTGGAGACATGCTAACGCTATTAATAGAAATAGGTTCTCCTTTTTCAAAACCGATCTTGATACGTTCTGTATTATTCTTAATTACTTGCGATGGGTATGCCTCTTCTGGCAAAACACCAGATGACTTAAGAGTTTCAACACCTCCCACACTAGTTCCCCATAACCCCTGGTTAATTGAATACTTTGATTTTTCCCAAGAGAAATCAAATCCGTTGTCTTTTAAATAATCAATTTCTTGTTGGCGCGACAGGCTTAATTCTCTTATAGGTGCAATAATTTCAACATCGGGTGCTAATACTTCGAAAACCAAATCAAATCTTATTTGATCGTTACCCGCACCTGTGCTGCCATGAGCAACAAAGTCAGCACCCACTTTCTTAACATGGTCAACTATTGCCATTGCCTGAAAAAAGCGTTCAGAGCTTACAGAAAGAGGATAGGTATTGTTTTTTAAAACATTGCCATAGATAAGATATTTTATGCCCTTTGAATAATAATCCTCAACAGCGTTTATGCATGTATGTGACGTAGAACCAAGCTTTAGAGCACGTTCTTCTATTAAAGCTGATTCATGATCTGAGAATCCGCCAGTATTTACAATAACTGTATGTACTTCAAGCCCCTTTTCTTTAATTAAATATGGTACACAGAACGATGTGTCGAGACCACCACTGAATGCTAAAACTACTTTCTGTTTCATTTTTTTAATTTATTTTTTTTTCTGGTTTTTATTATCGGTTTTACAACTTTTTTGGCAAATGCGCTAGGCTGGTGAACATGTTGATCTTTTGCGTCGTATAGTAGACCAGTGCAGAGGCACATCTTGAAATTATTCCTTTGCAGGATATCATAATTTCGACACTCTTTACACCCATTCCAAAATTCTTCATCATCTGTTAATTCAGAAAAAGTTACTGGCTTAAATCCAAGCTCAGTATTCATTTTCATAACAGCCAATCCTGTTGTAATGCTAAATATCTTAGCATTAGGATAAAGTTTTCTAGAGAGTTCAAATATCTTACGTTTAATTTTTTTTGCAAGACCATGATTACGATAGTTAGGATGAACTACCAATCCGGAATTAGCTACAAATCTTTTATGGCTGAATGTCTCTATATAAGAGAATCCCACTAATATTTCACCGTCAAGTGCAATTACTGCCTTACCTGCATTCATTTTCTCTGCAATATATTCGGCACTACGTTTAGCAATACCTGTACCACGCGCCTGTGCAGACTCGTAAATTAAATCGCAGATTTCTTGTGCATAACCTATATAACTACTATTTGCTATATGAATTT
Source organism: uncultured Proteiniphilum sp. (assembly GCA_964605035.1). GTDB lineage: Bacteria > Bacteroidota > Bacteroidia > Bacteroidales > Dysgonomonadaceae > Proteiniphilum. The sequence goes on from CAZSBA010000007.1 coordinate 9,006, forward strand.
CTACATTCATTATAATAAAAAAAAAGATTGTTGTGTTTGTGAATAAACGCCTGTGGGCGTATAGGAATAGAGGAGGGTACAGTCAATTTAGTGGCTGTATATAATTCAAGAGCGTCGTCGGACAATACCAATTGCTTTGATGAGGAATATATGTGATAAAATCATATTCATAGAATTGCAAAAGTAGACATAATATTTTAATTATACGTTGTAAATTGAAAAAAATCTCACCTCAAGTCGCAAAATAGAGCAATTTGTTAATATAAATCATTATAATTGTGAAAGTGTCATAAATACATTGTCTTTTTGGCACATTTTTCATATTTTTGTTTTAAGGGTTGCGTATATTATACATCTATAACCATTCTTAGGTAAGAAATAACTCCTGCATTTTCAATCTTATAAAATTTATAAAAGTAATGGAAGAAATAAAGTACAGAAATTATATACTCAGAAACTATAAGGATTTACCTCAAATGAGCAATCTTTCGGAGGATGAGAGAGAGGCTATTGGCGTTGTAGGTCAGGTTTTACCATTTAAAGCAAATAACTACGTTGTAGAGCAGCTTATTGACTGGAATAATGTGCCTAAAGACCCAATATTTACCTTAACATTTCCACGTAAAGAGATGCTTTCAAAGGCCAACTACAAGGAGGTTAAGAAGCTTCTTGATTCTAACGATGAGGCAGGTCTTAAAAAAAAGGTTTATGATATAAGAATGAATCTCAACCCTAATCCCGCAGGTCAGGAGACCAATGTGCCACAGGTTGATGGTATTAAACTTCATGGGATGCAACATAAGTATCGTGAAACAGTTTTGTTTTTTCCTAGTCAAGGACAGACTTGTCATGCTTATTGTACATTCTGCTTTAGGTGGCCGCAATTTTCAGGTATGAATGAACTGAAATTTGCAATGAAAGAGGCTGATTTACTTCATAGGTACCTTTTAAAACATCGTAAAGTGACTGATGTTTTATTTACTGGTGGCGACCCTCTTACTGCAAAAACTAGTATTATGGCCAGGTACATAGAACCTCTTCTCACAAAAGAATTTGATCATATAAAGAATATCAGAATTGGATCAAAAACTCTGTCGTATTGGCCATATCGTTTCCTTACTGATAAAGATGCAGATGATTTGATGGCGCTTTTTGAGAAAGTGCAAAAAGCAGGAAAGCATTTGGCTTTTCAAGCTCACTTTAATCATCCGGTTGAGCTTTCTACAGATGCAGTAAAACAAGCTATAAGCAGAATTCAAAATACTGGAGCGCAAATTAGAACTCAATCTCCCCTTTTGAGACATATAAATGACGATTATAAGGTTTGGGCAGATATGTGGAAAGAACAGGTGGCTCAGGGATTAATACCATATTATATGTTTGTTGCACGAGATACTGGTTCTAAAGAGTTTTTTGATGTGCCGTTAGAAAAGGCATGGAATATATTCAGAAAAGCTTACCGAAGTGTTAGTGGAATTAGTCGTACAGTTAGAGGTCCAAGTATGAGCGCAAGCCCCGGCAAAGTTCAAGTGCTTGGAATTACTGAAGTGCAGGGTGAAAAGGTATTTGTTCTTAGGTTTATACAGTGCCGTAATCCAGACTTAATTGATATTCCTTTCTTTGCAAAATACGACAAAAAAGCTACATGGCTAGATGATTTAGTACCGGCTTTTGGTGAAAAAGAGTTCTTTTATGAGAAAGATAATTTGCTTGGAAAAAATGGGAGAGATACAGATTTTATCTGGGAATAGCTAAAATGACTTCTATTTGAAGTTTATTTATCAACAAAAAAGATAACGTTTCAAATAATTAACACAAAAATATCTGATTTATTGCTTATTTTGCCAAACAGTCTAGTGGGTTTTTTATGAATAATATTATGAACCTAAACAGTGTTGACTGAAAAAGAATAAGTATGGGTAGAATTATTGCTTTGGCAAATCAGAAGGGAGGAGTTGGTAAAACAACCACAACCATTAATCTTGCTGCATCTTTAGCAGCTTTAGATCAAAAAGTGCTTGTTGTTGATGCTGACCCTCAGGCAAATGCATCTTCAGGTCTTGGAGTTGACATTAAAAATGTTGGGCACACCATTTATGAGGGTTTGATAGGTAAAAGTACTTCTAGAGACGCAATTAAACCAACCCCCTTTGATAATATCGATATCATACCATCACATATCAATTTAGTAGGCGCAGAAGTTGAGATGGTACAGATGGACAACAGAGAGAAAAGACTCCGTGATTTACTTTTGCCGGAGAAGGAAAATTATGATTATATATTAATAGATTGTTCGCCTTCTCTAGGTATTATTACAGTGAATGCATTAACTGCTGCCGACTCAGTAATAATTCCTGTTCAATGCGAATATTTTGCACTTGAGGGTTTGAGCAAACTTCTGAATACTATTAAGATCATAAAATCTAAATTAAACAAGATACTTGAAATTGAAGGATTTGTGCTAACTATGTATGATTCACGTCTTCGACTACATAACCAGATTTATGAAGAGGTGAAGCATCATTTTAAAGAGTTAGTTTTTACAACGGTGATTCAAAGAAATGTTACATTAAGCGAGTCGCAGAGTTTTGCCCAACCGGCACTGATGTATGATGCTGGATCTAGGGGTGCGATTAATTACCTTCAACTTGCAAAGGAGCTTTTAGAAAAAAATACCTAACTTTGCAATTCTCATCGAACCAAAAAGATTATGGCAAAAAAGAATGCATTGGGAAGAGGATTAGATGCACTGATTACATTTAATGATAGTGATACTCAAGGTTCTTCATCAATAAGTGAAGTTGAGCTAAGTAAAATAACACCAAATCCAGATCAACCCAGAAGAAATTTTGACGAAGAGGCTCTTCAGGAATTGTCAGCCTCTATCATGTCAATTGGTTTGGTTCAGCCAATAACATTACGTAAGCTTAACGATGAGTCTTACCAGATAATTGCAGGTGAGCGTAGGTTTCGTGCCTCACAGATGGCCGGAATGGAGTCAATTCCTGCATATATTAAAACTGTAGACGATGACGAAACTATGGAGATGGCGTTAATCGAAAATATTCAACGTGAAGACTTAAACTCCATAGAAATAGCACTTGCTTATCAGAAATTAATAAATACATTATCGCTCACACAAGAGCAGCTTAGTGAAAGAGTTGGGAAAAAAAGAGCAACAGTAGCTAATTATCTACGATTACTAAAACTTCCTGCCGAGGTGCAGGTTGGTGTCAAGGATAAAAAGATTGATATGGGTCATGCTCGTGCACTTGTAACTATGAATGACCCGGTTGCACAGCTTTCACTTTACAATTTAATTCTTAAAGAAGGTTTATCAGTAAGAAATGTAGAAACAATTGTTAGAGAAACAGGTGATGGTAAACCCTTTAATGAGCTGTTAAACTCAAAAAAAAGTAAAGGTAATTCGGCTAGACAGTCTTCAAAAGAAAAATTATCAGACGACTTTGAAGAATTGAAAAAACATCTTTCATCATATTTTAATACTGATATTCAGTTCAGTTACAATAAAAAGGGAAAAGGAAAGATAACTATTCCATTTGACTCATCTGAAGAGTTGGAGCGGCTTATTGTGATGTTCGATAAAATGAAACGGGCAGATTAATAATAATATAGAAAAAATTGTAACATTATTGTGATGAGAATAGCTGGAGTGCTTATTTGTCTGTTGATTTTATTTGCTTCTCAACTCGAGGGACAGGTTACTCAATCTCAGCAATCAAATCAAACTGCTGAACTTTCTGAAAATGATACTGCCATTATAAGAAGAACAGAGTCTTCTGAAAATAATGGCTTAACAATAGAACAGAGAGCTGATAGTATTATCACTATTACCACTTCCGATTCTTTTACGGCGCCTTCGTATATGTTTAAACCATCACCAAGAAAAGCAGTTATATATTCAGCTATCTTTCCAGGATTAGGTCAAATTTACAATCGTCAGTACTGGAAATTACCAATATTATATGGTGGTTTTGTGGGTTTTACTTATGCTATAACCTGGAATAATGGTTACTATAGAGATTATCTTAGAGGATATCAGGATATAATGGATGGCAATCCCGATACCAACAGTTGGCACAATATGCTGCCTTATGGTATGGATCATGAATCGGTTGATGAAAATTGGTTTTCAGATGTATTAAAACAGAGAAAAGACTACTATAGATATTATAGAGACTTAAGTGTAATTGGAACAGTTGCACTATATATGCTTGCAATTGTAGATGCTTATGTTGACTCACAATTATTTGATTTTGATATGAGTCCTGATTTATCTATGAGAATTGAGCCAACTCTCTTAAGAGAGGAAAAGGCTAATTTTATAGGAAATACATATGGTTTACAATGGAGCTTTAATTTCTAGAATTAGTTAAAATCTTATGATTAGAAATATTTCACTTATAATAATTCTCCTTTTAGGGAGTTTTAATTCAATTGCAAATGCAAGGTTGGCAATAACTAATGCAATTGCTTCGGATTCAGTTTCTCATAGTGAACAGATTAAAAATCAAACCGCTTTGAAGGACACCATCAGTGACAATGCTATAGTTTATCCTGAAAGTATGAGCGAAAAATTGTCTGATTTGCTAGCTGCTTGGCAGTTAGAATTATCTACAGATGAATTACAATGTTTGAGAGGTCAAAATGTATCTTATCATGATACTATTTACGCTAATAGGTTATATACTCTGCCAACGGTAATGGAGCTTTCGTATAATCAGGTAGTAAAATCCTATATCGAAATGTATTCTACACGAAGAAGGGAACAGGTTAGTTATATGTTAGCCTTGGGAGAATATTATTTTCCAATGTTTGAAGAAGCGCTTGATAGACATGGTTTACCACTTGAGTTAAAATATTTGCCTGTTATAGAATCAGCTTTAAATCCAATTGCAGTTTCGCGAGTAGGTGCTACAGGATTGTGGCAATTTATGCTTAGAACTGGAAAAAGCTATGGTTTAGAAGTTAATAGCTTAGTTGATGAGCGTCGCGATCCATATAAATCTACTGAAGCCGCAGTAAAATATCTGAAAGATCTTTACGCAATTTATGGAGATTGGAACTTAGTTATCGCTGCTTATAATTGTGGTCCAGGTAATGTTAATAAGGCAATAGCAAGAAGTGGAGGTAAACGCGATTATTGGGAGATTTATTATAAACTACCAAAGGAGACACGCGGTTATGTGCCCGCATTCATAGCTGCAAATTATATTATGAATCATTTCTCAGACCATAATATTTGTCCTGCTCATAACTATGGAAGCTCGTTAGCCCTTGATACTATTCATGTGAATGAGCAGATTCATCTTGAACAGATTTCAGGAGTATTAGATATTCCTTTAAGCGAAATAAAAAGATTAAATCCTCAGTTTAAGAGTGATAGAATTCCGGGAAATGTAAGTTCATATGCGCTAGTACTACCTAGTGATAAAATGTTTGCGTTTATAGATCATAACGACTCTATAATGAATTACAACAGAAATAGTTATTTTACCCATCGCACCTATACTGATGGCTATATGGATGGAACTTATTCTATAAACGATGGAAGTACTACTAATGTATACTACAGTGTGAAAAGAGGCGACAATCTTTCATCAATTGCCAGAAGAAATGGAACAACTATTTCACTAATAAAATCGTGGAACAATCTTAATTCAGACAGATTAAGTATAGGGAAACGATTAATTGTAGGGAAAAAAGTAGTTCCAGTAGAACAAAATAATAATAAGACAACATTAGCACAGTCAAGAAGTGGAGGTAACAATAAAACTGTAAACACATACTACAGAGTAAGAAAAGGTGATACATTAGGTGAAATAGCTCAAAAAAATAGTATTAGTTTAGCTCAATTACGTTCTTGGAATGGATTAAAGTCAACACGAATTAGCATAGGCGAACAACTTATCGTGAATCAAGAGGTAGTACATGATACCACTGTTGAGATCGATGAAAGTGAAGAAGATGTAACTACAGCTGAAATTTTGGATGAAAAAATATCTCCTGTAGGATCAGAGAATGGCACTAATATTATTTCAGACTACTTAAAAGAACAGATGAGTAAATCGGCTAAATCAAGAATAGATACCGTCATAGATAATGCTGTAGAATCTAATATAAATGAGTGATAATTAAAGAAGAACTTTGTTGTGGCTGATTGTGCCGTTCATTGTTTTTACTTTTACAATATATACTCCTTTTGGCAAATGATTAACTGCGATGGAGGCTCTATTTATACTCTTGTCTGCTCTTTCCTGATGTAGTTTTTGTCCCGAAACATAATATAATTCCCACTCAAGGATATCGTTATCCGATTCAATAAATACCCTTTTAACTTCACTAGAATAATAGACCGAGACGGTTGTTTCTTTAGAATCTTGATCTTTCTTTACAGTGGCGTCACCTATTCCATAAGCAGCAATGAGTAGCGATGTGTTTATTGGGTTTTCAATGTTCTCAGACGATCTAACCCAACCATGCGGACCCTTCATCCATGCTGTCGATTCGATTCCTGAGCCTAGTTTACGTGGATCTGTATTTAGTGCTGAAAAACCATTAGGTATTCCATTTCTTTCAGAATATGATATATAAAAAGAACCAGAGATTGTAATAGGATCTTCAAATTCTATATAATTTTCAATATTATGTCTCATATTTCTATTGGAGTAATCAAACTCTGTACCGTTGTAATATCTATAACTATAATTGTAAGGCAGTTCGTATATTAATCTTTCTGGGCCCTTATCACCTGAGTATACCCTTACCTGTACTTGCTTATCTTCAATATTCTTAATTGCTGGAGACGAAATAAAAACTCCATGGATTTTTACATTTTCTTTGCTACTGAATTCCTCTGCAAATTCGGTATACCCAAAAGTGTTGTTTGTAGCAAGCATAGGAACTGAATTATGATAAGTCTCGGTTGGTTTTTCCTCAATTCTATAATTTTTACTTTTTGTGAATATTTCACCTGAATATGGGTTTAATCCATTTAGTTGATGAGTGCCTGTATTTTGTGGATCTAGATAAAATTTAATTGGATTAGGGTTTTCGAGAGACCCTTCAACATTCCAAAATTTATTTAGTGATGCATAAATATCGGCTCCTTTAGAAGAGCAATACGAATCTCCAGCAGTTAGACTGCCAACTATTCTTTTTTCCCTGTCAAGAAGTGGTGATCCCGATGATCCAGCTTCTGTTGCAGCTACTTCCCAGTCTTTTACAACCCAAAACGACCCTGGTTCCATATTGTATTTAGGGTTGTCAAATGATCCTATCCCCAAGGTGCCTTCATCAATTGCTACTTTCTTTACTCCTCCGTTTGGATGATGTATACCATGAAATGGAGCAGAAAGTGCAGAACCTGCATTCCAACCCAAATAGTATGGTTGATATTCTTTTGGAGGGGGCTGTTTAAATTTAAGTAAAGAAATATCGTGCCTTTCGTTTATCAGTACTGAGTCGGCTGAAGCCATTGTCATTTGCAATGGACCTCTTATATCGGTTGAACATGTAGGAGAATCGTAGTTGAAGAATGCAACAATATTTCCAGCTACCAAGTTATACCTTCTGTTATTTAAAAATCGACTATCATAATCATTATTTAAACAGTGTGTAGCTGTAAGAATATAAGGTGTCCCATCTTCAGAACTATTATTAACCAATGAGCCTGTACAGTATGTGGTGCCATTAATTATAAGTGCTATTACCCCACTTCCAGGTTCGATATCCTCAGGATAGCAGATTAGATTAGGATGGCAGGATTGTGCAGGGTCGCGTGGTTCAGCAGCTCTAAAAATACCAACAAAATCATGATTTACTTCTCCAATTTCCAACTCTCCTTTGTCAATTATTTCATCAGGTAAATGATATTCAACTATAATTTCATCTCCTCCTATTGGCTGAACTGGCAAGAGGTTTAGATCGCTATTGTTTTCTGAAGTATATGAACCCAGAATTTCGGATTGATCTGAATTGTAAACAAAAACTTTTGCTCCCTCGGGAAGCCTGAATTTAGAAAAAAGTATATTTAATGAATGTGCACCCCTAGATCTAATACCAACTCGCCAAACTTTTATATTTCCATAATTGAATGATATTCCCGAATTATCTGGTCGTAGATGTACATCGAATTTATGAGCAAACTCAAGACTCTTAAAATCTGATATCTCTTTCTGTGATCGTCTTAATGCTGCCTGATCATCAAACTTGGGCATATCCACAAATAGTTTTTGTGTGGTACTAAAAATTCTTGTTGCAGCATCTGCTGATAGAGGAAGGGGCTTGCCTCCGTAGCTTATTTGCCCAGTTATGGATTGAAAAGATATATAGAATATTAATAAAAGGCAAAGTTCACGTTTCATTAACAGAAAGTATTAGTTGTAATATGTTTCTGCAAATGTAAGGTTTTTTAAGAAATAGTGGTAATTTTGTATAGGATAATTGATATTGTTATGACTAAACTGAAAGATCTGCTAAACGAAAAAGCAGCCTATTATAATAACCCTTCGTTCATTGAAAATGACCCCATCTCTATACCTCACCTTTTTACATTGAAACAGGATAGAGAGATAGTTGGTTTTTTTGCTTCAATACTAGCATGGGGCCAAAGGAAGACAATAATTAATAAATGTCACGACCTAATAAAGCGGTTTGAAGGCGAACCTTATAATTTTATTAAGGAACACAGTGAAGAGGATCTTAGAGGCTTGATGGGTTTTAAACATAGAACTTTTAATGATACTGATCTACTTTATTTTGTGGATTACTTTAAGCGCTTCTATGATGAAAATGAAACATTTGAGGATGCATTCTTACCAAATGGTAGTTTCAATTCTATTGAGGAGTCACTTATTCATTTTGAATATAATTTTTTTAATCATCCAAATGCACCGGTACGTACTCGTAAACATGTAGCTACTCCAGTGAGAAATTCGGCATGTAAGCGTATAAACATGTTTTTAAGATGGATGGTAAGAAGTGATGACAATGGTGTAGATTTTGGTATATGGAAAAGAATTCCACAAAGCGAGCTTATTTGCCCTATAGATGTTCATGTTGATAGAACCGCGCGAAAACTTGGATTGATTACTAGAAAACAAACCGACTGGAAAACAGCAGTTGAACTAACAGAGAATTTAAGGTTGTTAGATAGTGACGATCCTGTTAAATATGATTTTGCACTTTTTGGTTTGTCTATTGATCCAATTAAAGATGTTTAGTTTATTTAGTGTTATTTTTTTTCTTCCTAAACAAAATATTACTGTGAGAGTCTTCTCTAGTTGTGATGCGAGGTTTAGCCACTGAACCTTTTATATAATCATGTCTGTACATGTTTAGAAGTAACAGAAACATAGAAAGAAGCAGAGGACCAAAAATTATGCCCCAAAACCCAAAAATTGCGAGTCCTATTAAAACACCAAAAAATGTTATTAAAGGATGTATGTTTGCCAATTTTTTTTGAAGCATAAATCGTATTATTGCATCAGAACCTCCAATTATAAGAAGACCGTATGCTAATAAGATAATCCCTCGAATTATATCTCCACTAAGCAACGATGAAATTCCTATTGGCACCCATACAAGTGAAGTACCAACAACAGGTATTACAGTTGTAAAAGCAACAAGAACAGCAAAAACAAGAGGGGAGCTCACTCCCAAAGATAAATATCCTACATACGCCAAAACTCCTTGAGTTATTGCTACAACCGGTATTCCTACTGTGTTTGAAATAATTATTGATTTTGTTTCCTGACGAAGTATTGTTTTGTTTGTTTCACTGAATGGAAGAATTTCAAGTATTACTTTTTCGAAATGGTTGTAGCGTAAGAGCATAAAATACAACACAAATATTGCTATTATACTATTTATAACCATAGAGCTTAGACCAGAAACAACTGATTGCATAATATTACTCCCTGCTTTTGGAACAAAAGAAAGGTTTTGTAGTGCGATAACCTCTAAGCCAAATCTCCTTTCAATTAAAATGACGAAATTATCGATTGCAGCAATAATTTTTGTCGGATCTAAGTTTATGCCAGATATTGTATCAGCTACAAGAAACCCTATTCCTGTTAATGGAATAAGGATGAATACTACTGAGGCCAGAACTATAATTGAAGCACTTAACCCTCTGCTCCACTTGAGTTTCTCAGTTAAATGAATCATTTGCTCTTTTAGAAGAGAGTACATAGCTACAGCAGCTAAAAAACCCCCGAGGTAGTATTTTATTTCACCGAAAATTATTAACCCAAGTAGTAGAGTGAAAATAATCAGAACTGATTGATAATATGTTTTTTTTTGGATATTAGTCTCCTCCATATTCCATGAGATAGGCTTTTATAAAGTTGTCTATTTCGCCATCCATTACACCATTTACATCAGAAGTTTGATAATTAGTTCTGTGGTCTTTCACCCGTCGGTCGTCGAAAACATAACTCCTGATTTGCGAACCCCATTCTATCTTTTTTTTACCTGCCTCTATTACTGCTTGTGCTGCTCTTCTTTTCTCGAGTTCAATCTCGTACAGTTGTGATTTAAGCAATCTGATTGCATTCTCACGATTACCCATCTGAGAACGACTTTCTGTGTTTTCTATTACAATTTCCTGCTCTTCTCCTGTGTCAGGATCTTTATATATGTAATGCAACCTAACGCCGGTTTCCACTTTATTGACGTTCTGTCCACCGGCACCAGATGAACGAAATGTGTCCCAGCTTATATCTGCTGTATTAACTTCTATCTCAATTGAGTCGTCTACAAGAGGAACTACAAATACCGACGCAAAGGAAGTCATTCGTTTGCCTTGTGCATTAAAAGGAGAAACCCTTACAAGTCTATGAACTCCATTCTCGCTTTTTAAAAAACCATATGCTAAATCACCTTCAACCTGAAGTGTTGCAGTTTTGATACCGGCATCATCTCCATCTTGCCAGTTTGTTACGCTTATTTTGTAGTTTCTACTTTCACACCAACGCTGGTACATTCGAAAAAGCATTGAAGCCCAGTCTTGACTTTCAGTGCCTCCAGCTCCAGCATTAACTTTAAGAACAGCACCAAGTTTATCTTCTTCACGACGAAGCATATTCTTGAGCTCAAGATCCTCTAAAAGCTTAATTACTAATTCATAATTTTTGTCTAATTCATCTTCTGTAATAATACCTTCTTTTACAAAGTCAAAAGCCAATTCTAGCTCTTCTGAAGCTGACTTAACTTTATTATAGGAGTTTATCCAAAATTTTAATTCCCTAATTATCTTCATCTGCGCTTCGGCAGATTTTGCATCATTCCAGAAATCAGGTGATTGTGTGCGAAGTTCCTCTTCTTCTAATTGAATATTTTTTGAATCGATGTCAAAGATACCCCCTCAGCGCTGTCTCGCGCTCCAGCACATCTTTAAGCTGGTCTGCAGTAATCATAATTTGTTGTTTTTAAATTTTGACTAACAAAAATAGGTAAAAGATACGTATTATGGGTAACAACTTATGTATATATATTATTAACGACTGGTAATTTCAAGCTTATCGCCTGTTTTTATCACGCTTTCTAATTGTGGGTTCCATGAAATTAACTCTTCTACGCTACATCCATACAGTCTTGATATTGAGTATAATGTTTCTCCCATAGCGACTGTATGAATTTTTACTGGTGGTGGTATCATGATTGTATCTTCTCTTAGAATAATATCTGTTTTAATTTCTACAGAACTCTCCTTGTCATCGCTGTTGTTTTTTTCTTTATGTTTATTTTTATTCTTTATCTCGGAATCGTTGTCAACCCATGTTCTTACCTCTCTGTTTTCAAAAGAGTCTGAACTTTCTGCAGATTTATTTTGAACAATTATTAAAGTGGGGGATGGGGTGGAAGGTTCAGAATTGATTGTTTTTTTAGTTCCTTCGGTAATTTCGTAGATTTTGTCTCTTTCAAGTACTCTGCCTCCGCGTAGATATCTGGATGAATAATAAGGTTCTGTAGATGAAGAAATAATTACTCCACTGGTTGTAGATGAATGTATAAATTTGAAATTATTATTAGGATATATCTCAGTTACGATGCCAACATGACCAACACGTCCATTCCTGCTTCGCCCTTCAAAGAAAACTAAATCTCCTATAACTAGATCTTCTTTTTTTGCTATTGTAGGGAATTGTCTGTCTTGTCCGGATGAGCTTGAATTGAGTTTATAACCGAAGTTCCTGAATACATATGAAGTAAAACCAGAGCAGTCGAATGAGTTAGGTCCCTTTCCTGAATATCTATAAGGCTTGCCTAGATATTTTTTACTGTAAGTAAGAATTTCTTCTTGGATAGATGAAGTACTTTTAGTTGTCAGTGTACTCTTACCTATGCCGCATGAGACTAGGACGAGAGATATAAACAAATAAGTGAATACTTTAAAACTGACTCTATCAGGTAGATAATTCAATGACATAATAATTCTTGAATAAATCAATGTTGCAAAAATAGGTAAAACCAATGCTATAAACCAAAGATTCATAATTAATTTAACTAAAAACCGAATTCCTATGGAGAAATACTACTGCGAACATTAAACTGTTAATTACGTTATTATATTTTAAAAGAAGGATTTTAGATTTATGCATTTACAAAATATTATTTTTGATTTTGGTGGAGTTCTAATCGATTGGAACCCAAAGTACCTCTATGAAAATGTTTTCGACACTGAAGAGGAGATGAATTATTTCTTAGAGAATGTATGTAGATATGATTGGAATGTGCTTCAGGATGCAGGTAGGCCAGTTTCAGAGGCAACAATGCTACTACAAGAAAAACATCCTGAATATAGTGAGCAAATCTCTTATTATTATGGAAGGTGGGAAGAAATGCTTGGTGGTACTATTGATGAAAATGTAAAACTAATAAAGCCTTTAAAAAAAAGATATAAGTTATTTGGACTTACCAATTGGTCGGCAGAAACACTGCCTATTGCAATAGATAGATATAGTTTCTTTAAAGACCTCGATGGTATTGTTGTTTCGGGAGATGAAAAGATAGTAAAACCAGATCCGAAAATATACGAAGTATTGTTGAGTAGATATAACTTAGATGCTGAGTCCTCACTTTTCATAGATGATAACGCAGACAACATTGAAACAGCAAATAAAATGGGTTTTAAAACTGTGCATTTTACCGATAAAGTAAATCTGGAGCATCTGTTTAAGTCAGAGAAAATTATATGATAAAATTGTTGATAAATACAATTTAACTTTTATTTTTCAACTGATTTATATTTTCTTGCTACCTTTGTATTTAAGAAAACAATGTGGATAGATTTGAACTGCTTGCAACCACAGAAAAAAATGCTAAAAAGATTTCCGCATTTTCCTCTATACATCATATTTGCTGCAGTTCAAACGTTGTTTACTAACTTTATGGTTAAATGACGTTTTCTTTTTTTTTAGAATAGAACATAAAATTTTTACTAAATGAGTTATTTATTTACTTCCGAATCGGTGTCGGAGGGACACCCCGATAAAGTTGCAGATCAGATTTCTGATGCTTTGCTTGATGAGTTCTTAGCTTATGATCGTAACTCAAAAGTTGCATGCGAAACATTAGTAACTACCGGACAGGTTGTACTTGCCGGAGAAGTCAAGTCGAAAGCCTATGTAGATGTTGCAGAAGTAGCAAGAGACGTAATAGGAAAAATAGGGTACACTAAAAGTGAGTATGGATTTGAAGCACATTCATGTGGTGTTTTCTCTAGTATACACGAACAGTCAGATGACATAAACAGAGGGGTAGATCAAAAAGCTGACCCCATGGATCAGGGTGCAGGTGATCAAGGTATGATGTTTGGATATGCTACAGATGAAACCGACAATTATATGCCTTTATCATTAGATTTAAGTCATGCTTTATTGTTAGAACTTGCACATATTAGAAAAAATGAACCCGAGTTGATGCCCTATTTGCGTCCCGACTCTAAATCACAAGTTACTGTTGAATATTCAGATGATGGTACTCCATTGCGTATAGATACCATTGTAGTTTCTACGCAACATGATGACTTTGAGAAACCTAAAAGAGAAAGTGAGGAGGCTTCACTTGAGGTGGATGAAAAAATGAGGTCACGTATTGAAACTGACGTTCGCACGATATTAATACCCAGAGTTAAAGCACAATATAAACGACGTAAAGATGTTCTTAAGTTGTTTGATGGTGATATTAAGTATCATGTTAATCCAACCGGCAAGTTTGTGATTGGTGGTCCTCACGGCGATACAGGTCTTACAGGGAGAAAGATTATAGTTGATACATACGGTGGGAAAGCTGCTCATGGAGGTGGTGCTTTTTCTGGGAAAGATCCTTCTAAGGTCGATCGTTCTGCAGCATATGCTGCTAGACACATCGCAAAAAATATGGTTGCAGCAGGTGTATCTTCTGAAGTGCTTATCCAGATTTCATATGCAATTGGAGTAGCTGAGCCTATGAATATATTTATAGATACTTACGGTAAATCAAATATCGATTTATCAGATGCAGAAATAGCAAATAAAATAAAACTTTTGTTTGATTTAAGGCCTAAAGCAATAGAACAACGTTTAAAACTACGTAACCCAATATATTTTGAGACTGCAACATATGGTCATATGGGAAGAGAATCTAAAATAGTGAAAAAAGAGTTCAAGTCTCGTTATATGGACAATCCTGTACAGCTTGAGGTAGAGTTGTTCACATGGGAAAAGTTGGATTATGTAGAGAAAATTAAAAAGGCTTTTAAATTAGATTGAAGTAATACATTTATCAAAAGAAAGAGTTGTAAATTTGCCGAAAAGAGAGCAAAACTGTGCCCTATTTATTTCCGGAAACTATAATGGATTCAATTTCTGTCTATTTGAGGAAAGAGGATATAATTCCTCAATCAGACTCAATTAAATGGAGTTTTGGGCAATTTGAATATTTGTCTACAACTAATAATGGAGTCCTATTTAATGACTCTGCTTATGATAATTCCTATTCATTAATTTCAAAAGGGATGGAGGGTTCATTAGCATCCTTACCATTGCAGACTGGGAGTGTTTTTTTTATAATATTTCTATTGTGTTTTGCGATATTCTCTTTTGTCTTTAGTAGAGAACGAACTACTTTTACAGGAAACTTTAATGCAATTATATCTTTGAGAAGTAGGCCTACAGCCACTTACAAAGAGCAGGTTGCAACAACGGAGATCTGGGGAGAATTTTTCATGATCTTCCAGGCCATTCTGATTTTTTCAATAATTCTGTTTACGTACTTATGGAAAGGAGATTTTTACTTACTTACAATTAAGAGTTTTACAATAAGCTTTCTACTGATTTTTCTTATTCTTTCTATTCTTGCCGGTCTCAAGTTTCTTGTCTACAAATCTATTTCATTTTTCTTTCTTCACAAAGATATTAAGAATTGGATAAATAAGTACTTCCGTTTATTGGAGTTATTAGGTGTCGTTTTATTTTTGCCTGCAATACTCTATCTGTACTTGCCTGAGATTAGGCCTGTTATGCAAGTTGTGATACTTCTAGTTATTGTTGTCAGCAGGCTTATTGTATTAATAGAACTATCAAATATTTTTGTTAAAAATAAAGTAGGTGGTTTTTATTTTTTTGTGTATCTTTGCGGAACTGAAATTGCTCCTTATTTAATATACTATAAAGGGGTTGTTTTATTAATAAGTATAGCAGGAAATAATATTATATGAGTGCCCGTAAAGTAAAGAATATTCTTATCTCCCAGCCCAAACCAAGCAGTGAAAAGTCTCCCTATTACGACATAGCGGAAAAGTATAATCTGGAAGTGCATTTCTACCCATTTATTAAGGTAGATCGTCTCTCTTCTAAAGAGTTTCGCCAACAACGAATAAATATTTTAGATTTTACGGCAATTATATTTACTTCAAGAACTGCAGTTGATAAATTCTTTTCTCTATGTGAAGAGATGAAGGTATTGATACCTGAAGAGATGAAGTATTTCTGTATTTCCGAGACAGTTGCACTTTATCTTCAAAAATATATAGTCTACAGAAAAAGGAAAATATTTTTTAGTCAAACAGGTAAAATAGAAGGCCTTAACAACCCATTTACAAAACATTCGAAAGAAAAGTTCCTGTTCCCGGTTCCTGAAGAACATAACGATGAAGTTACCCAGTTCTTAGATATCAAAAAGCTTAACTATACAAAAAGCATAATGTATAGGACGGTAAGTGCTGATTTTCCTGAGAATGAGAAAATGAATTATGATATGATTATATTCTTCAGCCCACTTGGTATTCAATCCTTAGTGAAAAATTTCCCTGACTACAAGCAAGGTGATGCAGCTATTGGTTGTTTTGGTGGTACAACTGCAAAAGCAGTAGAAGAAGCTGGATTTAGGCTTGACTGCGAGGCTCCTCAGCCAGAATATCCCTCTATGGTAGCTGCTTTAGATGCTT
Organism: uncultured Proteiniphilum sp.; assembly: GCA_964605035.1. Lineage (GTDB taxonomy): Bacteria > Bacteroidota > Bacteroidia > Bacteroidales > Dysgonomonadaceae > Proteiniphilum. Next base: position 25,459 of record CAZSBA010000007.1, read on the forward strand.
TTCTGAAAGAAAATCATAAGAATCACAATAGCTGATATTATATTCAATTTTTATTTTTCTCCTAATGTCTGATATTAGATTCCAAAAAGGATTATCTTTGTTAGAATAATTGCCTTCGTATGAATGCTATTATCTATGAGCGACAGAAACAACAGTAAGTTTAAAAAGGATGAGAAAGTTACTGGTGAAAATAGGATAGAGACTCTTTTTACCAAAGGAAAGTCGTTTCTTGCTTTTCCTTTAAGAGTTGTATATTTAAAAAATGAATTGTCTCTTCCATCTTCTATATCGGTGCTAATCTCTGTTCCTAAAAAGAGGATAAAGTCTGCTGTAAAACGCAATCGAATAAAACGACAAGTTAGAGAAGCTTACAGATTGAACAAACATTATCTAGATGCTGTTACTGAAAGTATAGACAATCATTTGGATATAGCTTTTATTTTTGTTAAGGATGAGTGTATGGAGTATTCTAAGATAGAGAAAGGCATGAGAAAAGGCTTGACGGAAATAGCCAATAAATTATCCTGTAATAGAGAGGAATGAAGATAATTAATATTCTTAGCAGATTTGTTACATGGCTTTTGCTTATTCCTGTCTATATATACAGAGGAGCAATATCACCACTCTTTCCACCATCATGTCGTTATACTCCCACTTGTTCACGATATACGATAGAAGCATTAAAGAAGCACGGACCCATAAAAGGTTCGTATTTGTCTGCTAAAAGGATTTTAAGCTGTAACCCGTGGGGTGGATCTGGATATGATCCAGTTCCTGACCCAAATGAACCAAAGAAAAGAAAAAAGTATAAGAAAGCATAGTATATAAATACGTATGGAAATTTACGACGTACACACACACAAAATTTATTCAGAAGATAGCGATGATCCCTATCATTCCTGTATCTTCGATGTCTATTCTCTTGAATTTGAAGTAGCAAAAGAGCTTCACCAACGACACTCTTTTTCTTGCGGTATACACCCTTGGTATTCTGAAGATAGTGAAACTCAAATGACTTATTTAACAGAAATCACTTCTAACCCACGAATAGTTGCAATTGGTGAAACTGGCCTAGATAAATTAAAAGGACCATCGTTTGAAGTACAAACCCCTGTTTTTAAGAAACATATTGAGTTGTCTGAGAAGCTTGGTAAACCTGTAATTATTCACTGTGTTAAAGCTTGGGAGGAGTTGTTAAAAGTGAAAAAAGATATAAAACCCAGCCAACAATGGATAATTCATGGATATAGAGGTAAACCCGACTTAACAAAAAAATTATTAAGTGAAGGTTTTTACTTTTCTGTTGGAGAGAACATAAATATTGATTCTATGCAACTTATCCCATTAGACAGGCTTTTTTGTGAGACAGATGAGGGTGATATGCCTATTTACGAAGTATATTTACAAGCTTCTAAATCTATTAACATCGATGTAGGGGATTTTGCAGAGGCGATTTCGGAGAATGTACGTAAAATGTTTCCCACAATTCAAGCTCCTAAACCTTATCCTGAGTTTGAAGAGGAGGAAGATTGAATCATTTTCTCCCAAAATCTGCAGGAATCTCACCCCATTTTTTGGTCTCCCATTTAATAATCTTATTGGAGTATGAATTTAATTCAAGCCATTTTTCAGCACGATTTATCAGATCAAAAATATTGATATTTTTGTCTGTTTTCTTTAGTTTAGTATTGCATTTCTTATTTTCTACCCATTTTATCGCGTTCACGCTATCAGAATATATTGGCTCGTTTTTGCCATTTTTAGTTAAAAGAGCAAGCGCGTGTACTATTGCTAAGAATTCTCCAATATTATTGGTGCCATCTTCTAACGGTCCAACATGAAATATTTCTGTATTGTCAGCAACATACACGCCACGATATTCCATTAAACCAGGGTTGCCACTACATGCAGCATCAACCGCAATACTCTCATAAATAATTTCTTTAGCTAAAGCAGTACAATTTCTAGATTGAGTTTTATTCGATTTTAAATGCTTCCAAGGGTTTTCACTATATGCCTCTTCTGCATCCTCAAGAGAAGAGAACGATTTGTATTTTGCATTGTCATAGCCATATACTTGTGCTTTACACTCATCCCAAGTGAGATAGATACCTGGAACAACACCTTCCCAGACTACATAATATTTTCTCTTAGCCATTGTTTAACCTATCACAACGATTCTAAAATATAAGGTGTGAGATCTTCGGATAATCCTGGACTCATCGGCTCGTCAATTTCTACTATACTGTCTACTATGAACTTTGTATATCCACGCCAAGGTATTGCTCCAAAATACTCTTTATAGTGAAGTTGCACGTTTTTGCCACTAGAAATCATCAATATTTTAGCAATTTCTTCATCTTCTACAGAGAAATCAAATTGATTTGATTGCAACCCACCCGGCTTATCGGCCCTAAAGCCTGATTGGATAAGTTTTCCTTCGTATGTTTTGAATATCACCCCTTTGTAAACAAGGTAATTAAGTTCGCCAGATTTAACACCAGTACCAAATACATAATAATATCTAACATAAACAAATACACTAAGTGCTAATATTAATATGCCCAAGAACCACATAAGCCCTTTTCGGCTTCTTCTTTTTTTAGGTTTCAAATCGTCCATAATCTTCATAAATTAGACAGCAAAGATACCTCTTATTTTGACTTTTTCTGAATTTAAACTATATTTGTTATCTGGTAATAAAGTTGCAAAGTATTACTGTATATTAAAATTGTATCGTGATGAAGTTCAAATACAATTTTTTAATCTGAAAACCTGCACTTCAATAAAACAATTATATTTAATAGGAATGAGGAAATATTTTTTAATCTTTTCGCTTCTGCTGATAACAATTGCAGTTTCAGCACAGGGAGTTTATAATTTTAATTTAGTAAAAGAAAATCCAATTACACCTGTGAAAAACCAAGCCAGCTCTGGTACTTGCTGGAGCTTTTCTGGAGTAGCACTTCTTGAGTCAGAGTTGATTAGGATGGGTAAAGGAGAATTTGATCTTTCTGATATGTATATAGTAAGGAAAAATTATGAAGATAAAGCAAAAAAATACGCTCGGCTTCATGGAAATCTGAATTTCTCTCAAGGAGGGTCGTTTGCAGATGTTTTAGAAACAATAGACGATTTTGGTATTCTTCCTGAAGAGGCATACATAGGTTTGAACTACGGCGCTGAATATCACGATCATAGTGAATTAGACAAAATCTTAACAGGATATATGAGTGGTCTAATTGGATCTCGTAATTTGTCGCCGGTTTGGTTTAATGGTTTTAATGCAATATTAGACAACTATTTTGGAGAAATACCAGAAACTTTTATTCATGAAGGGAAGGAATTCACACCACATACATTTGCTGAGCACTTAGAGTTAAAACAAGAAGACTATATTTCTTTAACTTCATTCACTCATCACCCTTTTTATAAAGCGTTCCCTGTTGAAGTTCCCGATAATTGGAGATGGGCACTATCATATAATCTACCAATTGATGAATTTATGGAGGTTATGGAAAATGCTATAATGAAAGGTTACACAATAGCATGGGCCTCAGATGTTAGTGAAGCTGGCTTCTCTAGATCTGGAATAGCAGTAATTCCTGATGAAAATTCACCTATGAATGCAGGTAGTGATCAGGAGCATTGGTTAGGTCAGTCATCTCGTGAACGAGATGCAAGCTTAAGGTCACGAGTTGGGATTGAAATATTAGCAGAAAAATCTATAACTCAGGAAATGCGTCAAGATGCTTTTGATAATTATCAAACAACTGACGATCATGGTATGCAGATTTATGGAATTTCAACAGATCAGAACGACAATAAATACTTTATGGTCAAAAACTCATGGGGTGATACTGGACCATATAATGGTTTGTGGTATGCATCTTTCCCGTTTGTTAAATATAAAACTATGAGTATAGTACTTCACAAAGATGCTATTCCTGCAAACATTGCTACTAAACTAGGATTATAAGTTGTTGATCTAAAGGAATATGAACTTACCAGAACTTTATTCCATTTTCTGTAATTACCCTACAGTAACTACAGATTCTAGGCTATGTATTAAGGATTCTATCTTTTTTGCATTAAAGGGAGATAGGTTTAATGGAAACTTGTTTGCAGAAGAGGCCTTGCTAGCTGGATGTGCTTACGCAATCGTGGATGAATGGAATGAAGAAGAAGCAAAAAACAATGACCGTATAATCAAAGTTGATAATGTTTTAAAAACGTTACAACAGCTGGCAAACTATCATCGTAAGATGCTTAAAATTCCAATAATTGGAATTACAGGAACGAATGGCAAAACAACTACAAAAGAATTAATTTCAATTTCCCTATCTAGTGAATTCAAAGTAGTATCAACACATGGTAACTTTAATAATCATATAGGTGTTCCTTTGACTCTGCTATCTATGAACAAATCGCATGAGATAGGAGTTGTTGAAATGGGTGCAAGTCGTCCGGGGGATATAAAGGAGTTATGTGAGATTTCAGAACCAAATTATGGAATCATAACCAATGTAGGGAGGGCTCATCTTGAAGGATTTGGAACATTTGAGAATATTGTTAAAACTAAAGGTGAGCTTTATGAATATATACGTGAAAATGAAGGTAAGGTTTTTGTAAATCGAGACAATTCAATCTTATATGATTTGTCTGAAGGAATGGATAGAATATTATATGGTAAGAACGATCCGTCTTTGTTTGCATCTGGAACAATTGCAGATTCAAACCCTTTCCTGGAATTCGATTGGAGCTTTTTTGACAGTTCATACCGAGTTAAGACAAGACTTGTGGGAGAGTTTAACTTTGATAACGCAATAGCAGCTGTTGCAGTATCAAAATATTTTGGTATAAATGCCGAACGTATTAGTTCATCTCTAGAGGAATATGAACCTACAAATTTCCGTTCTCAGTTCATGAGAACTACTAAGAACGATTTAATTATTGATACCTACAATGCAAACCCAACAAGTATGAAGGCATCTCTTGATTTCTTCATTTCAATACCGTCAACATTACCTAAAATGGCTATTCTTGGTGAAATGAAGGAGTTGGGTGAAATAAGTGAAAGTGAGCATAAAAGAATGGTTGCATACTTATCCGAAAATTCTAATATGAAAATTTTCCTTGTGGGTAAGGCATTTAATAATATGATTATTCCCAATAATAATTATAAGAGCTTCGAAAGCGTTGTTGAATTGAATTCATTTCTAGAAACTAATCCAGTTAAAGGGTATTATATATTTATTAAAGGTTCTAATTCAGTTCAACTCGATAAAGTGATTGAACTTCTTTAACCTAATTCTTAAATTTAATATTTAACATAACAATCTCAGAAACTGTTCCTATTCGGAATTGTGGACCAACCAACCCAAGTCCGGAAGTTACATAAAAATGAGTATCTTCTTTTTTCTTATATCCATGTGCAAGCTCAAATACTAACTCTGTTGCAATATTACCCGGAAATACCTGCCCATGATGAGTGTGTCCATAAAGAGCTATGTCTACACCTGCATCGGCTTCTTCTCTTAAATCGTCGGGAGTGTGATTTAATACTATAATTGGCTTTGCTCTATCCACTCTTTGCTCTGAAAGTATATCTTTTAATGACTTTCTGTCTATTACAATCCTGTCTTCTCTACCAATAATGTAAAACAAACTATCTACTAGTATAGCAGAATCTCTTAACATCGTTATGCCAGCATCATTCAAAAGTTGAATTTTCTCTTCAGCATCATAGCGATACTCATGGTTGCCTGTACACGAAAATACCCCTAATGGAGCATGAAGTCGTGCAAGCTCAATATCCATTTTCTGGTTAATAATTGGATCGATATTTGAATCAAGAATATCACCTACAAATAATATTAAATCGGGTTTTTGTTCCATAATTAGATTTACAAACTTCTCAGTATGCTCTCTGTTTATCATCCACCCCAAATGAAGATCTCCAATCATTGCAACTCTGATTGATTTCAAATCTCCGGCACTTTTATCAATTGAAATAGGAATTTGTTGTATCACTGGGTTGAGAAACTTTTTATGACCATGAGCCATAATTGCCAATACTACCACAATTGCTATTGAAAATGAGCTGATTTTATACTTTTTTGATTGTCCTCTAAATCTCCACGATTTTCTTCTTACTCTATTAATAAAAATATATAGCAAATCTGTAATAAGCCAAATTCCACCGGAATATAAAAGAAATAACATCCAACTCGTACCCATAACTCTGATAATCTGATTTATATGTTCAGGTATAAATCGGTAAAATATAAATCCAATGCTATATATAAGTAGTTCTGTTGAAAAAACTAAAATAAGTATAATTCTTGCCCATTTTTTATGATCAAACGCATGCCACCCCTTCAAAAATACTAAAAGGTTGAGAGTTAGGTGTATTATGAAAGCGTTAATAAGAGCACGCATATATTATGTTTTTGTAGATTTCAACTATATTTTTCAGAAGGGAGTAAATCTAGTACTAAATATTCAGATCTGGTTCCTATTCTGAATTTCCCTCCCCAGATGCCGATACCACTTGAAACATAAAAGTGAGTGTTTTCTTTCTTTAGGTATCCATGAGATAACTCAAATAGCTTATCTGTAATTAACGAAATAGGAAACACTTGCCCACGATGTGTATGACCCGAAAATTGAAAATCAATTTCATTGATAACCGCATCATTAAGTTTAGTTGGTTGATGGTCCATTAATATGGTGAAAGTAGACCTATCTATATCTTGTATTATTTTTTCTAATTTATCTCTTCTCAAATTAGTATAATCATCTCTACCAATTATTGTTATTCCATCTATATTAATAAATGAATCCCTCAAAAGAGTTATTCCGGATTTTTTGTAAAAATCTTCATCTTCTTTTATTGCAAACATTAGATCGTGATTCCCAGTGCTTGCATAAACACCCTTTGGCGCATTTATTCTGTTTAGTACTGTGGAGATTGAATCCTCCATAATCGGTCTCATATGGTTGTCTATGATATCACCAGCAATAATTACTATGTCTGGATTCTCATCGTTTATCATATGCACCCATTCTGAGATTTCTTTACCTGATATAGTGTAGCCAATATGTAAATCACTAATCCCTATAATTCTTAAAGGCATTTCTATCTTATTAGAAAAGATAGAAACTTCTTGTCTTTTTTTATTGTGATATTGAATGTTTCCGAATACTAATATAAAAGTCGTCAATCCAAATATAATGATAGCTGTTAGACTGTTTTCTTTAAATATTGAGACTATATTATCTTTATCAATAATATGAAAAACATTATTTAGAAGTTTAAAAATATCAATCAACAATACTGCCATTAGTAAATAAAGAAATGCAATTATCCAAGAGGTGCTGAATCTGTACAGAGCTCCAGATATTTCAGTAGGCATTTTTTCTCCTAAAGAAAAAAACAGTATGAAGCCTACGATACCCATAATAAATAGGATAATTAATAATGTTCGTGGTAAAACAAATACAGGTAATGTCTTGTATAATCTGGTTCCAGTATAGATATATGTAGCCAGAAAAAATAGCAGAATTGTTATAATAATAGTCTTTTGTGGCAAAATGTAAATTTTAAAAGAGAAATTTCATATTTCTCTAAACGTTTTTCAAGGAAGAAAGTTTAATGCGAAAAATCACAAACTAGTTATCAATAATTAGTTGTTTATAATAAAAATATAATATATTTGTGATATCAAAATAATATCATAATAAATTTGTGTCTTATGGAATC
>CAZSBA010000007.1:33323-39689 GCA_964605035.1 uncultured Proteiniphilum sp.
TAATATATTTGTGATATCAAAATAATATCATAATAAATTTGTGTCTTATGGAATCAAAAGAATTCAATTTTAAAGGATTTAAGGGTAACGGTTTTGCAATGCTATTTACAGAAATTTTACTGTTAGCTTTAATTGTTTGGCTATTCTTTCAAGGGTTTTTGGGTGTGATTATCGGTGCTATCTTAATTTTAGTGCTGATTGTAAATCTTTTTGGTTTTACTAAACTAGAGCCCAATGAGGCAGTGGTTATGATTTTCTTCGGAAAATACAAAGGTGTGCTAAAGGATACTGGGTTCTTTTGGGTAAACCCATTTATGACAAAAAAGAGATTATCGCTTCGAGCTCGAAATCTAAATCCAGATCCAATCAAAGTAAATGATAAGGTAGGGAATCCGATTTTAATAGGATTAGTTTTGATTTGGAAGCTGAAAGATACATATAGAGCAATGTTCGAAATAGATTCGCAAACTATAGCATCATCAGGTCCGGGAAATACAGGAACAACGGCTTTCTCTGTAAGTAAACAGATGGATGCATTTGAGAACTTTGTAGACGTGCAAAGTGATGCTGCGCTGAGATTGATTGCTGGACAATATGCATATGACAGTAGTCTTGTTTCTGATGATGAAGTAACATTGAGATCCGGAGGAGAAGAGGTTAATAATGATCTAGAAAGAGAACTCAATAACAGACTTATGATGGCTGGAATTGAAATAGTGGAAGCGCGTATAAATTACCTTGCATATGCTCCCGAAATAGCAGCAGTTATGCTAAGACGTCAGCAGGCAGAAGCAATTATATCTGCACGTGAAAAGATTGTAGAAGGTGCTGTTACGATGGTTAAAATGGCCCTAGAGAAAATTGATGAAGAGGGAATTGTTGAATTAGATAGTGATAAAAGAGCTGCAATGGTAAGCAACCTATTAGTAGTATTATGTGCCGATGAGGCAGCACAGCCAGTTCTTAATACAGGTTCTCTATATCAATAGTCTAGGAAAGAGAATATTATATTGTTGTAATTGACTTCTAATAAAAGAATAAACATAATATATGAAAAAGTCAAAGATCTATTTTCAAGAGCAACAGCGTCAAGGTGTTTTAGGCTGGCTTATACTTATATTTGTTATTTCGATATTTGTTATTGCTGCTATTAAGCAGATTGGTTTTGACAAACAGTTCGATGATCAGCCAAAGAGTGATTTAGGATTAATTGTCACAGCAGTAGTGGTTTCATTGTCAATAGTATTGTTACTAGTATTTAGTAAACTTCAAACCTACATAAACGCACAAGGCATTTATATTAGATATCTTCCATTTCAATTTAAATATAAATTTATTGATTGGAATACAATCGAAAAGGTTTATTTAAGAAGATATAATCCTATAACCGAATTTGGAGGGTGGGGGATAAGGAGAAGTCTAAGAGGTACGGCATACATAATGAAAGGGAGAGTGGGATTACAAATAGTCATAATGAACAGAAAGAAAATATTGTTAGGTACACAGGAACCTGAATATATGAAAAATATACTCACAAAACTCGGTAAGATAATGTGAACATAGAATGACAAAAAAAGAGAAGACAACAAGGAATTTTGCATTACGATTGGATCCAGAAACTATGGAAGCAATCGAAAAGTGGGCAGCAGATGAATTTCGAAGTGTGAATGGTCAAATTCAATGGATATTAGACCAATCACTCAAGAAAAGTGGCCGCCTGAAGTAGAAGTAATTAATTTACACCAGGGTTAAAAATGATTAACTTAGGGTTAGATAATAATCTTAATCCAATTTTATATATACTTTTACAAAATATTACATAATTATTCAGAACCTATTATAACCACAAAATTTAATGAAATATTCATTTTTATTTCTAATGAGCTTTCTATTTACGATAACAGTATTAGCTCAGAGTATTACTGTAAACGGTAAATTGGTGTCATCAGACCACAACGGATTGCCTTATGCTACGATATCAGTTGCAGAAGGCTCATCACCAAATATCATACTTAAAAAATTCGCAACAAAAGAGGATGGAACTTTTACTACCTCATTAGAAAAGGAGGAATATTTACTTACATTTAATTTTGTTGGTATGGATGAATCGGTAAAGTCAATTGACTTAACTCAATCAGAAAAAATTTACGATATTGGAGTTGTCTCATTGATCGAGTCATCGACTGAGTTAGATGAATTGAGTGTAACCGCTCAGAGACCATTAGTAAAGGTAGAAATTGATAAGCTCACTTATAGTGCAAAAGATGATCCAGAATCCTCTACATCAAACGTACTAGATTTACTGCGAAAAGTGCCTCTTGTTACTGTTGATGGTGAGGATGAAATTCAGCTTAAAGGGTCTTCCAATTTTAAAATATATATAAATGGAAAACCTTCCAATATGGTTTCAAACAACCCTTCACAAGTATTAAAGAGTATGCCTGCCAATAGCGTGAAGGATGTAGAAGTAATTACAGATCCAGGTGCGAAATATGATGCAGAAGGAGTTGGAGGTATTATTAATATAGTTACTGACAAAAGAGTTGATGATGGATATTCTGGTTCAGTAGGTGCCAATGGGGACACCTTTGGCGGATATGGTGGAAATGCTTATTTAGCAACAAAAAATGGCAAATTTGGATTTTCAGGAAATGCAGGATATTTCTATCACAACAGGCCGGAATCAGAATCAAACTTCACCAGGGAAGAATTTGCTCCCAGCCCAGTAAACAGACTAACTCAAAATGGTACTTCCAAAAGTAATGGAGGTGGACTATTCCTTAGTGGAACAATGAGTTATGAACCCGATACTGTAAATCTTTTTAATGTTTCTGCATCACGTTTTGGAGGAGAATTTAAATCATTTTCTAGCATGATGGCTAATTCAGAAGGCATACGACCTTATTCTTACAATACTAATAGTAACAGTTTAAGTAGTTTCGGAGGTATGAATCTTTCCGCAGATTACCAGAGAAGTTTTAAAAAGCAAGGTGAAATGCTTACCCTATCATATCGTTTTGAGAAAAATCCTAATGATAGTGAATTTGAAAGCGGTTACGATAATGTTGAAGATGATTTTTACTATGAAGATGGATACAAATTAAGAAGTTCTAATAATGCGGGTGGACAGGAACATACCTCACAAATAGATTATGTTAATCCTATTGATGATAGGCATAGTATAGAGGTGGGGTTAAAATATATATTCAGAGATAACTCTAGTAGAGGCGACCATACCTATTTTGATGTAGCTGATGGAGTTTGGTATCCTGATTTGTCGCGTAAAAATGATCTTGATCATAAGCAAAATATCACTTCAGGTTATTTAGGATATGGTTATAAAAAAGAGAAGGCGGGTTTTAAAATAGGACTCAGAGGCGAGCATACTAACCAAGATGTAATATTTTTGAGTAACTCTACGGATTCAATAAAAACAACCTTCTTCGATTTAATACCTTCTGCTACTGTTTCTTACCAGCTTGGAATGACTCAAAATATCAGAGCCGGATACAATATGCGAATTTCACGTCCAGGAATATGGTACTTGAATCCATATATTAACGATATGGATCCAAATAATATTAGCTATGGAAATCCAAATCTCGATTCAGAGCAGCAGCATAACTTTAACATCAACTATGGTTCTTTTACTCAGAAAATGAACTTCAATATAACACTAACATATTCGTTTGCACAAAATGCAGTAACAGCTATAAGCTTCATAGAAAATATAGATAACAAAAGCGTAACGAATAATACATATGCTAACATCGGAAAGAACCAGACAGTTGGTACAAATATTTATGCAAGCTGGACTCCTACTCCAAATATCAGAACTTATCTTAATGGTGGTATGAATTATACTGATATTAAAAGTAATGACGAAAGCGGGCTAAGTAACAGCGGATTTTCGGGTCGTGCATTTGGTGGAATTACATATACTTTACCTCATGATGTAAGGCTTGGAGCTAATGGAGGGTTGTTTATGAATCGTATTCAGTTGCAAACAGTTCAGTCGCCTTTCTATTATTACTCATTTAGTTTAACAAAAAGCTTCTTAGACAAAAAACTTGATCTTGCATTAAATGTTCAGGATGTGTTTTCAAAATATCGTGAAATCTCATCAACAACCACAGGTGTAGGCTTCAAGCAAAAAAGTTTAAATATGAATCCAGTTCGTAATCTACGTTTAAGTGTTACATATCGTTTTGGGAATTTAAAAACTTCAATGAAAAGAGTTCAAAGAAGTATTACTAACGAGGATGTTATGCAAGGAGAAAGTGGTTCTCAGCAGGGAGGCACAACTATTGTACCAGAGGGTTAAAGTAACGTATATTAGAGTGACATAATTAAACATATATTTTTTACACAGACGATGAGAATTGATATAATTACAGTGCTCCCCGAAATGATAGAGGGTACAATAAATACTAGTATTTTAAAAAGAGCTCAAGATAAAGGACTTGTAACATTTGAACTTCATAATCTGCGTAATTACACACTCGATAAACACAAAAGAGTAGATGATTATCCTTACGGAGGGGAAGCTGGTATGGTTTTGCAAATTGAACCAATCGAAAGAGCAATAGCAAACTTGAAATCTCAACGAGATTATGATGAAGTGATATTCACAACACCAGACGGTGAGAAGTTTGTGCAGTCAACAGCAAATGAACTGTCACTTCTCAATAATATTATTATACTATGCGGTCACTATAAAGGTGTAGATTATCGAGTGAGAGAACATTTGATAACAAAAGAAATATCAATAGGCGATTTTGTTCTAACAGGTGGTGAGCTTGCTGCTGCAATGATTGCTGATGCGGTGGTAAGACTAATTCCAGGAGCCATTGGAGATGAGCAATCAGCTCTTTCCGACTCTTTTCAAGACAATTTGCTTGCTCCCCCAGTTTATACAAGACCAGCAGATTATAAAGGTTGGAAAGTTCCCGAGGTGCTACTTTCTGGTCATGAGAGAAAAATCCAAGAATGGCGTCACGAGCAGGCTGTAGAACGTACAAAGCATCTTAGACCCGATTTAACTAAGAAAATTTAATTTAACTCTTTTACAAATAGATCATATTAACTGTTCGCAATTACTAAAAATTTATATCTTTGTCATAAACAGTGTAAAAGACTATAGAATGAAAGGTATTGTTTTAGCAGGTGGTTCAGGTACTAGATTATTTCCCATCACTAAAGGGGTGTCTAAGCAAATGCTTCCCATCTTCGATAAACCGATGGTTTATTATCCTATTTCAACATTAATGCTAGCTGGGATAAGAGAAATTTTAATAATTTCCACACCCTCCGACTTGCCAGGTTTTAAACGATTATTAGGTGATGGATCTGATTATGGAGTGAAGTTTGAATATGCCGAGCAACCTAGCCCCGATGGACTTGCACAAGCTTTTATTATTGGTGAAGATTTCATCGGAAATGACTCTGTTTGCTTAATTCTTGGAGATAATATTTTCTATGGACAAAGCTTTAGATTAATGTTGCTTCAGGCATTGGAAGATACTGAAAAAAATAATCAAGCTACAATATTTGGATACTACGTTAATGATCCAGTGAGATATGGTGTGGTGGAATTCAATGAGGATAGGAAAGTTTTATCTATAGAGGAAAAGCCAACGAACCCTAAATCTAACTATGCTGTGGTTGGACTTTATTTTTATCCAAATAATGTAATAGACATTGCAAAAAAAATAAAGCCTTCTGCACGTGGTGAGTTAGAGATAACTACGGTAAATGATAATTATCTAAACTTAAATCAACTTAATCTTCAATTATTAGGAAGAGGTTTTGCTTGGCTAGACACTGGTACTCATGATTCTTTGTCAGAGGCTTCAACTTTCATAGAGGTGCTTGAAAAGAGGCAAGGACTTAAAATTGCTTGTTTAGAAGAGATTGCTTGGAGTAATGGTTGGATAACAAAAGAAGATTTACGAAGAATTGCAGAGCCAATGAAGAAAAATCAATATGGACAGTATCTTTTAAAAATAGCAGATTTAGGTTGATTTTTATGGAGGTCATTGAAGCTGAGATAGATGGTGTAAAAATAATTAGACCAAATATTTATAGAGATAATAGAGGGTATTTTATTGAATCATACTCACAAAAGAAGTTTGAGTATGAGGTCTGTAATACTGTTTTTGTGCAAGATAACGAAAGTAGTTCCAAATATGGTGTACTCAGAGGTCTACACTATCAAAAAGCCCCTTTTGCTCAGGCAAAACTAGTTAGAGTTATCAAAGGCAAAGTACTAGATATTGCAGTTGATATTCGCAAAGAATCATCTACGTTTGGGAAACATGTTGCTGTTGAACTCTCAGATGAGAACAAATTACAGGTTTTTATTCC
>CAZSBA010000007.1:39789-51785 GCA_964605035.1 uncultured Proteiniphilum sp.
AAAGATGTTGAGGATATGCCAAATTATTCTTTTGTAAAAGAAGATATTTGTGATTTCGAAGCAATGCAGAGTGTATTTAAGAATCATGATATAAATGGTGTAATTCATCTGGCAGCTGAAAGCCACGTAGATCGTTCAATTACTGATCCATTCTCTTTTGCTAAAACCAACATTATGGGTACACTAAATCTATTACAAGCGGCACGAGAGCATTGGAAAGGTGATTTCAGCAACAAGTTGTTCTATCATGTTTCAACAGATGAAGTATATGGAGAGCTCGAGTTTAATGATGCTCCTTTTACAGAAAAAACCTCATATGATCCTCATTCGCCATACTCTGCTTCAAAGGCTTCTTCAGATCATTTTGTGAGGGCTTACCGCGACACATACGGAATGCCTGTAGTAATTTCAAACTGTTCAAATAACTACGGTCCTTATCAGTTTCCCGAAAAGCTTATTCCACTCTTCATAAATAATATTCGTAATAATAAGCCTCTTCCTGTTTATGGTAAAGGTGAGAATATTCGAGATTGGTTATATGTAGAAGACCACGCGAGAGCAATTGATATTATATTTCATAAAGGTAGTAAAGGCGAAACATATAACATCGGAGGTTTCAATGAATGGAAAAATATTGATCTTATTCATCTATTAGTAAAAATTTCCGATAAATTATTAGGCAGAGCCGAAGGGACATCAGAAAAACTTATCACTTATGTAACCGATAGGGCAGGACACGATCTACGTTACGCTATAGATGCTTATAAAATCAAAAATGAACTTGGTTGGGAGCCATCACTTAAGTTCGAAGAAGGGCTCGAAAAAACTGTTCATTGGTATCTAACCAACCAAAACTGGTTAGATCATGTTACAAGTGGAGAATACAGGAGCTACTATATGAAGATGTACGGTAGTTGAGCTTATAATTTAATATTATAAGCAGCACTAACACCAATGTTATAAATGTGCTTTTTCCGTATTGCACTATTTTCATTGCCAAATCCCATATCACAATATATAGAAAAGTCAAATTTGTTATAAGCGTAACCTGCTATAGGAGCAAAAGCAAAAGCGGAATAGCCTGATCCAATTAGAATGCCAATGCGAGGTTCAATAAAAAAGCCGCTTTCAACGCCATTTTGAGTAATCCTAAAGCCTGTAAAAGGCAGAATATAGTTGAAAGCATCGTCCTTCTTATTCTTTATGCTCGAAACAAATTTACCATCACCATAAGGGTTATTATGCGCTTTTACTCCCAAGGTAATAAAGTTATTATTGTTTAATGACAGTATATTGTCTGTAGTAAGCCAGCTTATATTACCTCCCATACCAAATTTCTTGTCTCGTTGTGAATTTACAGTAGACCCCAAATCACCCGATATTCTTATATAGTTTAGATATTGAGCATGAGAATATACAAATGGTATTAAGCTAAAAATAATAATACTTATAAATTTTTTCATAGTCGAAATTGTTTGAATATTAATACTTAAAATACTTATTCACTTATTATGCAAATTTAGCATATTAATATTAAAGACCACAAAAAATGACAATTATCTAATGTTTGCGAGATAATTTTTTTAGTGCTACATTTACGAATGTCAAAACACTAAACTAACTTGATTTAAAATGAGTAAAGTTGCTTTAATTACCGGAATAACCGGCCAGGATGGTTCATACTTAGCTGAATTTCTTCTTGATAGGGGATATGAAGTTCATGGAACTCTAAGAAGATCATCATCTTTTAATACCGGTCGAATAGAACATCTTTATTTTGAAGAGTGGGTACGCGATATGAAACAAAAGCGAGCTATAAACCTTCATTATGCAGATATGACCGACTCAAGCTCACTAATTAGAATTATTCAATCCATTAAACCCGACGAGATATATAATCTAGCAGCACAAAGTCATGTTAAAGTGAGTTTTGATGTTCCAGAATATACAGCTGAAACTGATGCCGTGGGTACTTTAAGACTTTTAGAAGCAGTTCGTATTTTGGGGTTAGAGAATAAAACACGTATTTATCAGGCATCCACTTCAGAGTTGTATGGAAAAGTTCAAGAGATACCACAAAACGAAGGCACTCCCTTCTATCCACGTAGTCCATATGGTGTAGCAAAACTTTACGGTTTCTGGATTACCAAAAACTATCGAGAATCATATGGCATGTATGCTGTTAACGGAATTTTATTTAATCACGAGAGTGAACGTCGTGGAGAGAATTTTGTAACTCGTAAGATTTCGCTTGCTGCTGCCCGAATTGCACAAGGATTACAAGACAAACTTTATTTAGGGAATATGGACGCTAAGCGTGATTGGGGTTATGCACCTGATTATGTCGAATGCATGTGGCTTATGTTGCAACACGATAAACCTGAAGATTTTGTTATAGCTACAGGTGAAATGCATACAGTTAGGGATTTTTGTCAACTTGCTTTTTCTGAAGCAGGTATTGAATTGAGATGGGAGGGTGAAGGTATTAATGAGAAAGGTATTTGCAGCCATACAGGAAAAGTTGTTATTGAAGTAGACCCTAAATACTTCAGACCAGCGGAAGTTGAACTGTTAATTGGTGATCCTTCAAAGGCTAAATCAGTTCTTGGTTGGAACCCCAGTCGTACTTCTTTTAAAGAGCTGGTATCAAGGATGGTAAGACATGATATGAAATATGTAACAAAAAAAATTAATCAATAACATACATAGTGTATGATAAACAAATCATCTAAAATATATTTAGCAGGTCACAGGGGGCTTGTTGGTTCTGCTATCTTTAAGAATCTTCAAGAGAAAGGTTATACAAACGTAATAGGTCGTACTCATAGTGAGCTTGACCTGTTAGATAGCGTAGCCGTGTCACGTTTTTTCGAAGACGAAAAACCTGACATTGTTTTACTTGCAGCTGCACACGTTGGAGGTATAGTAGCCAATAATGTCTATAGAGCAGACTTTATTTATAAAAATCTACAAATACAGAATAATGTAATTGGAGAGAGTTTTAAACATGGTGTAAAAAAACTCCTTTTCTTAGGTAGTACATGCATTTATCCTAAAGAAGCACCACAGCCTATGTCAGAAGATGCATTGTTGACCGGTCCATTAGAATATACAAACGAACCATATGCAATAGCAAAGATAGCAGGACTGAAAATGTGTGAAAGCTTTAATATTCAGTATGGGACTAACTTCATTGCCGTAATGCCAACAAACCTATACGGCCCAAACGATAACTTCGATTTGGAAAAGAGTCATGTTTTACCCGCAATAATTAGAAAGATTCATCTTTCTAAAGCACTTATGGAGGGTAATTGGAATGCAATCAGGCGTGATATTGATGCACGACCAATAGAGCAAGTCTCAGGATCAAGTACCGTTGAAGAGATTACTGCTATTTTAAATAAATATGGAATTTCAGAGAAGAGTCTGATCCTTTGGGGAACAGGAACCCCAATGCGGGAGTTTTTATGGAGTGAAGAAATGGCTGATGCCTGTGTGTTTATTTTGGAACATGTTGATTTTGCAGACTTAACTAATAATAAAAAAGAAGTTCGTAATTGTCATATTAATATTGGCTCTGGCGAAGAGATATCCATTCGTGATCTTGCGTATCTTGTCAAAGAGTGTGTTGATTATAGAGGATTGATAGAGTTCGACAGTTCTAAACCAGACGGAACAATGAGAAAACTTACCGATGTGTCAAAGCTTAATGCTCTTGGCTGGAAGCATTCAATACGAGTTAACGATGGAGTGAAGATGCTTTATGAATGGTATCTCAACAATCTTTAAAAATTTAAACAGGTTAGTTTTCTTATATGCTTAAACTTAGTTATTTTTGCAAACAGAAAAATGAAAAAAAAGATTTTAAAAACATGAAGAAAGATCCACAAATTTTTAACATAATTGAGAGGGAGCGTGATCGCCAACTTAAGGGGCTTGAGCTAATAGCTTCAGAGAATTTTGTAAGTGAGCAAGTAATGGAGGCGGCAGGTTCCGTTCTAACAAACAAATATGCCGAAGGATATCCAGGAAGGCGATACTATGGTGGATGCGAAATAGTAGACTTAAGTGAGCAGCTGGCAATAGATAGATTAAAAGAGTTGTTTGGTGCAGAATGGGCAAATGTACAACCTCATTCAGGTGCTCAAGCCAATGCTGCTGTCTTTTTAGCTTGTCTTAAAGCGGGAGACAAATTTCTAGGTCTAAATCTTTCTCATGGTGGTCATTTAACTCATGGTTCACCTGTAAACTTTTCAGGGTTAATGTTTAATCCTTTAGAATACAACGTAAGAGAAGTTGACCAAAGGGTAGATTATGAACAGCTTGAACAAGTAGCACGTAGTGAAAAGCCAAAACTTATTATTGCAGGTGCATCAGCATACTCTCGTGAATGGGATTATGCACGTATTCGCAAGGTAGCCGACGAGATAGGAGCAATATTTATGGTTGATATGGCTCATCCTGCAGGTCTAATTGCTGCAGGTTTGCTCGAGAACCCTCTTAAACATGCTCATATTGTTACTTCAACAACCCACAAAACGTTACGCGGTCCGAGGGGTGGAGTAATCTTACTTGGCAAAGATTTTGAAAACCCATGGGGTGTTAAGACTCCTAAAGGAGAAGTTAAGATGATGTCTGCCATGCTAGATTCTGCAGTCTTTCCTGGTATGCAAGGCGGACCCCTTGAGCATATTATTGCTGCTAAGGCAGTAGCTTTTCATGAAGCACTGCAACCTGAATATAAGGTATATCAAGAGCAGGTAAAGAAAAATGCAACTGCAATGTCTAAAGCATTCATCGACAAAGGTTATAATGTAGTTTCAGATGGAACAGATAATCATATAATATTAGTCGATCTTCGCTCCAAATTCCCTAATCTAACCGGTAAAGTAGGAGAAAATAAGCTGGTAGAGGCTGATATCACTGTAAATAAAAATATGGTACCTTTCGATAGCCGATCACCGTTTCAAACATCAGGATTAAGGTTTGGTACACCTGCAGTAACAACCCGTGGAGCTAAGGAGGATTTAATGGGGGATATTGTGGAATGGATAGATACCGTACTCTCAAATCATGAAGACAGAAAAATCATAACTTCAGTTCGCGAAAAAGTAAATATGACTATGAAACAGTTTCCATTATTTACATGGTAATAGTGTATGCTGATAACCAAGTGTTGACTTGGGCATGATTACAAAAGAAAATACGAGGGCTAGTAATTCTATCCCTCGTTTTTATTATATTTGCATAAGCTACATTCTGCAAAATATATTTTTTTCTCTCAATTTTAACCAAAATGAGTGTCCTTCAAACTGATATAAAATTCATTCCCGGAGTCGGTCCAAAGAGAGCTGAAATCTTAAACAAAGAGATAGACGTTTTCACATTAAATGATCTGCTCAGATGGTATCCATACAGGTATATCGATAGGGGCAGAATCTATTATATCCATGAAATAGATAACTCATTAGCATACATACAACTTAAAGGAGAAATAAAATCATTTGAGACTTTTGGAGAGGGTCGAAGAAAACGACTAGTGGCCCATTTTACTGATGGAACCGGATTTGTTGATCTAATATGGTTTCAAGGAATAAGGTTTGTAGAAAATAAATATAAACTGAATCAGGATTATATTGTTTTTGGTAAACCCAATCTTTTTAATGGTAAATGGAATATTGCCCATCCCGAAGTTGATCCTTTCTTAAGTGAAACCGATCGTCCTGATGGATTAATGCCAATGTACAGCACAACTGAGAAAATGAAGAATCGTTATCTCAACTCAAAGGCAATGCACAAAATAATAGAAGTTGCTTTTGGACTATTAAATGGAAATCTTCCCGAATCATTATCAAAAGATGTAATAAAAAAAGCAAATTTAGTTCCACTTTATGATGCAATAGAGAATATTCATTTTCCAACTTCAACTACAAAACTAAGAGATGCAGAATACAGACTAAAGTTTGAAGAACTCTTTTACATTCAACTAAATATTTTAAGGTATACAGCCTATAGAAAGGATAAACTGAAAGGCTTTGTCTTTAATAGAGTAGGAGATAACCTAAATATGTTTTATAAAAAGCATCTACCTTTCTCGTTAACCAATGCGCAAAAGAGGGTAATAAAGGAAATACGAAAAGATACAGCATCAGGTAAACAAATGAACCGCCTTCTTCAAGGTGATGTGGGTAGTGGTAAAACATTGGTTGCTATAATGTGTATCCTAATTGCTTTAGATAACGATTTTCAGGCCTGTGTAATGGCTCCTACCGAGATATTGGCAACGCAGCATTACGAGACATTCTCCACTATGCTCTCAGAAATGAATATTCGAGTTGAGTTGCTTACAGGGTCCACAAAGAAGAAAGAAAGAGACTTAATTCATTCAGGTTTAGAATCAGGAGAAATTGATATTCTAATTGGGACACATGCACTCATTGAAGATGTTGTTCAGTTTAGGAATCTTGGTTTTGTAGTAATTGATGAACAGCATAGGTTTGGTGTTGCTCAAAGGGCAAAGTTATGGACAAAAAACAATCAACCTCCTCACGTTTTAGTAATGACTGCTACACCAATTCCACGTACACTTGCAATGACCTTATACGGAGATTTGGATGTTTCGGTTATTGATGAGCTTCCTCCTGGAAGAAAGCCTGTACAAACAATACACAGATATGATAAAAAGCGGGGTGAACTTTATCTGTTTATTAGAAATCAAATCAAGTTGGGTCGCCAGGTATATATTGTATATCCGCTTATAGAGGAGAGTGAGACACTAGATTTGAAGAATCTTGAAGATGGGTATCTTCATATTCAAGAAGCATTTCCTGAGTTTATAGTTGGCAAAATGCACGGACGTATGAAATCATCAGAGAAAGAAAATGTTATGGAACGTTTTGCAAGCGGTCAAACTCAAATATTGGTCTCAACAACAGTTATTGAGGTGGGCGTTAATGTTCCCAACGCAACAGTAATGGTTATTGAAAGTGCACAGCGTTTTGGACTTTCTCAACTTCATCAGTTAAGGGGTAGAGTAGGACGTGGTGCCGACCAATCATACTGTGTATTACTTACCCCATATGAGCTGTCGTCAGTTACACGAAAAAGAATTGAAATAATGACAGGAAGTAATGATGGGTTTCTTATCGCTGAAGCCGACCTTAAACTAAGAGGACCAGGAGATATAGAGGGCACCCAACAAAGTGGGATACCCTTTAATCTTAAGATAGCAGATATTGTAAAAGATAATGAAATACTATATTTTGCAAGAGAAATTGCCGAAAAACTGATTGAATCTGATCCTGAGCTAGTGAAGTCAGAGCACGCTATTTTAAAACAACAATTAAGCCAACTTAGTGGTAACCGTTATGACTGGAGCAGGATTAGTTAAGCTATTCAGTAGTTTTTATAACCAACTCATTCCCTTGTATCAACTGGTTATGATTAATAAACCAACTATCAATTATCTCATTTCCATATTTTATTTCTTCAATTTTTTTGCCCTCACCCTCTTTTTTGATAGTAAATTCAGTGCCATTTCCTAGTCTGAATTTCACTTCGTCAAATAAAGGAACTGATACAATATATTCTATATCAGCTGGTGAGTAGGTGTATAGACCAATTGCATTAAAAACATACCAAGATGACATCTCTCCAGCATCATCCATCCCTGCATATGCTAATCCTTCAGCACCCATATCATAAAACCTATCCATAATGCTATCAAGTACACATTGAGCTTTTTCTTGTTTATCAATGAAATAGTATGTGTAAGGAATGGAGTGTGCAGGTTGGTTTCCATGACAATAATTACCTATAAAACCGGTTAAATTATGCACTTCATAACCTCTCCATGGTTCAGTAAATAAAGAATCAAGTTTCTGATCAATAGCTTCATGACTTGGGTATAGGTTTATCATTCCTTCAATATCATGAGGCGCAAAAAATAAAGATTGCCATGCATTAGCTTCTCTATACATATAAGCAAAATATGGGTAATAAGGATCAAAATCCTCAATCCAGCTACCATCATCTATTTTACCCCTCCAAAAACCGGTAGAAGGATCAAATAAATTCTTATAATTATTAGATCTTTCCATTAGAATATTATAATTCTCTTCATCACCTAATTCTTTTGCAACCAATGCTGTAGCATAATCATCATAAGCATATTCAACAGTTTTTGTAACAGCTGCCTTGTACTCATCCCAAAACGGAACATCGGTTGTATCTTTCTCAGCAATCCAGCCTCTTTCAAGATACTCATCTAAATATGGCCTACCCCCACGTCCGGGCACCATTGCGTTTTTTAAAAGTAAATTGTAAGCTCTTTCAAGATCAAAATCTTTTATACCTCTTAACCAGCTGCCTGCTACAAATACAGAAGCATGGTCTCCGTGAAAGAATGTGGGCATATAACCTCCTCTTTTTTCTCCCTTGTCAATAATCGATTTCATTATATCAGTAGTCACATCCGGAGAGATCATTGCTAGAAGCACTAATTTATTTCTATAATCATCCCAAAAAGATGGATTAGTATAATACCTAAAACCTTCATTTGCAATGTCCCCTCTTTCATCGGTAAAGTCGCCATTTACATCACTTCTGAGTGCAGGCCATAGAAATGAGCGGTATAATGTAGAATAGAATATGCCTTTTTCTCTTTCCGTACCTCCAGTAACTTTTATATGAGACAGTAGTACCTCCCAAGTTTCATTGGCTTCTTCCTTTACTTCTGTAAAGGTTTTATTGCTGATCTCTTCAAGAAGATTCATTTTAGCATTTTCTATACTAACAAATGAAAATCCAATCTTAACTTCTAAAGGCTCATTATTATTATCTTCACTGAAGTTAACAACAGAAACTTCATGATTATCATCCTTAATATTATCAATATTTTCAATAGAGTAATTTGTGATTGCGTAAAAATGCACCCTTTCACCTGTATCCTGAAATCCCGAAAAGCTGTTATTATCTTCCTTTTCAATTTTCCAATCACGTACTCTGTTGTTGGAACGAGTCATATCTGCTATCAACTTTTTTTGTTCTCCACTTGGGTAGTGATATTTATGGAAACCACTTCTTAGTGTTGAGGTGAGCTCAACATTTATTCCATATCTTTCAAGAAAGACCTGATAATATCCCGGTCGAGCAGATTCATTATTATGACTGTAGGCAGAAATGAAATTACTTGGATCTACGTCTCCTGTAACAGGAAGTACTGGTACATGAAGTAAATTCCAATGACCCTTATTGGTATGAGCAAAACCGTATATTACAGTGTCTTCATATTGATATCCTGCACCACTTCGGTATTGTGTAACCGGACTAAGTTGAACCATTGCATTTGGGAGAGAAGTGCCTGGAAAAACTTCTGCTCCCCAAGTCCTTTCATCCCAAGTTCTTGTATATCCTAGATCTTCGGGCTCCCATAATGTAGCTGTCCCCAATAAAGGATTAACATAATCCGTTAGTTGCCTTTCCGAAACTTCGGTGCAACTTGTTATGATTATAGATAATATAATAATAGGTGAAAATAATTTCATCTTATAGTTGTTTAATAAAATTGATAATTATAAAAGAAGCTAAGACAGCAATTAATTGGTTGTATGAGCAATCAATTAATAAAATCTTCATTCTGTAAAAAGGCAATTGATTCTATCATCATACAGCCACTTAATTGCTCCGTCAAACCGGTAGTATTACCTGGTTTTACACGCCAATTAGGACCAAAGAGCGTACCTTGTGCATTAGTCCCATTATTCCAGAGTGTTTCAGCATTAAAATTAATAAACTGCAAGTATCTTCTTCTTACAGGCTCATCCAGTCTATTCTGAATAATTAGTTGGGTGAAGTATCTTACGAAGATTCCTTTGAATAAACCACCATCACCACTTCCTTCACTTTTTAAAACAGAGTTCTCTACCAAGCTACTCATCGTGTAGTCCGCAGCAAGTGAGGCATCGTTTAAATAACTCTTCTCATTAAAGATTTTATGCAGTTCACCTGCTGCTCCTATGTAAGTGCCCTGATTATATGTAAATATCCAATCTTTTTTAATCGACCCATCACGCGAGTCAATATGATCCCATACAGCTCCAGTATTTGTGTTTACTAACGTTGATTTTAGCCAGTCATATATACGTATAGCCCATTCTTTATCATCCTCATTGCCAAACTCCTGATAAAGCCTAGCTGCAAGTATAGCTGCAGGGCCGTTTGAACAAGCGTTTTTACTCCATTCCATGCCCTTTTTCCAAGTGATACCACCACCTGCATTTTCATTCCAGCCCTCTTTTATGTAACCCCAAAGTTCGAGGGTTGCATCTTTGTATTTTGTGTCATTAGTAACTTTATATGCACGTAGCAAAGCAAGTGCAATCCATTCCATATCATCATAGTAGTCATTATTCCATGTGTTCCCATTTCGAGCTTTCACTCCCACAAACCAATTTTCTATATATGTTTTATAAGACTGGTTACCGGTTCGCTCATAAGCATCAATCACCACATCAAGTGCGTGTGCATTTGGCCAGTATTGAAAATTTGTATTACCTCCGTTGTCTGTATTGAAATATTGACCACCGCTATTCCAAAATGATGAAGTCAGAGCACTACTGCTAAGGTTTGCGGCATCGTTCCAATCAAATACAACATCATCATCATCGTCCTCATCATCAATACCTCTATCAGGTAAATCGTCTGAGCAACTCCAAACAAAAAGAGCAGCAAACATATACAATAAATAGAGATGTTTCTTCTTCATAATAGTTTCATTTTAATAAAATCAAGCTTCAGGGAGAGCTTAATATCAGATCTCCTTGAGCTTGATTTCTTTTTTACTCTTATTTAATAACCAGGTTATGTGTATATGGTCCTTCCGGGGTAAGTGAGAAAGTTATATCATATCTCTTCCCGCTCCAACCATCAGTAGCTGGTGTTTTCCAAATCTGACCGTTAGTCCATTGTTCTACATTGGTTCTTTCCACCATGTAATAATACTCCGGATCACCTGTGGGTTTGCTATCGTTGTCTGTCGCTCTCCACTCGGTCTCTCCTTCCGAACTCGACATTCGGAATTTGTAACGATCATCATTATTATCATTTCCCGAAAGACCTGTAATTTCGTAATTAGTAACACCCCATACACCTGACCCTATATATGGCAGCTCAATATAAATTTGAGACCAATTTAGGTATAGACTCACATTGGTTACTTGCTTCATAGAATATGAGCCTACTTCTAAATCAAGATATAGCTTATATACACCTGTCTCTTCAACTTCACTGGTCCCATCAGGAATAATATTCTCACCAGAGAGAGAGTAAGTGGTTCCACTGCCCGACTTATTACTTACAAACTGAAATGGAAGTCCTTCTGTCAGTTTAGTATATATCTCGAATACACCTTCTGAAAGTTTTTTCATACCAATTGCATTAGAAATGTTAGAGCCACCTTCTGTTGCCTCACCTGTAATGAAAAGATCAATCGGTAGAACATCAAAACCTCCAAGTCGTGTAACAATAAGCGTATGCTCTTTTGAGGATTTCATCGTTTTGGTCCCTTTAGAAGATAATACAGTCCATTTTATTGTACCTGTAGATGAAGGAAGAATACCTGCTTTATCTGCAATACTATTCAAATCCTTGTGCGATATAGTTACATTGTTGGCAAATCCGTTATTACCTGCATTAACCACATAAATAGGATTAGAGAAATCACCATCAACTCTATCAAATGCAACTCTATAAGCAGCCACGCCAGCTTCGTCAGGATTTACATAATCCCACTCAAAATAAAGTGCCGCACTTATAGATGGTTCCAGAGCAAGCTCTCTGTCATTCATTGGTTCAACAAGATTTGTTACTTCTGCAAGTCGGTTATCTGGTGTTCCCATATTGTCGCTACAAGCAACTGACAAAGAAATCAAGGATACCAAAACCAATGTTCTCATCGTTAATTTATTTATTTTCATTTGAATATGTTTTTGTGTCAT
>CAZSBA010000008.1:0-1621 GCA_964605035.1 uncultured Proteiniphilum sp.
CTGGCATCTGCAACTTTTGCAGACCTAAATATGACCACGGCGCTTATTGGAATGGGAGCAATAGCAGTAATTTATACCGCTATAGGTGGTCTTAAAGCTGTAGTGTACACAGACGTTGTACAGTGGATTGTTCTGCTGATAGGCTTAATATTAATAGGTATACCTTTGGCCTATAATGCTATAGGTGGCATTGAAGTGATTCGCGAAACACTCCCTGCCGAATTCCTTACATTAAATAATATTAAGTGGTATACTATTGTTAATTGGGCAGTGACCATCATACCAATTTGGTTTGTGGGGATGACGCTTTATCAGCGATTATATGCTTCTCGTACTCCAAAAGAGGCGCAGAAAGCGTGGTACATTGCAGGCATTTTTGAGTGGCCCATCATGGCTTTTATGGGGGTAATTCTAGGACTATTTGCTCGTGTGGCGTTTGAGAACGGCATGTTTGCTTATATGGGATTTGAACCGGGTGAAATGATGGATGCTGAAATGGGGCTTCCACTACTACTTCGGACTATACTGCCTGTTGGACTTATGGGATTGATGATTGCAGCATATTTCTCGGCTGTTATGTCTACTGCCGACAGCTGTATTATGGCGGCTTCAGGCAACATCGAAAGTGATATCTTAAAGAAGATACGTCCGCAGCCAAAAAACAAGCGAACCCGTCTTCTACAGTCGCAAATCATTACTTTGGGAATCGGGCTGCTAGGCCTACTTATTGCTCTGCGTATGGAAAATGTGCTAGAGCTTATGTTACATTCTTACTCATTTATGGTGAGCGGGCTTTTTATTCCTGTGCTTGGTGCATTCTTCACAAAACGAGGGAGTGCAACAGCGGCGTTCTGGGCTATGATTACAGGAGGAGTCACAACATTAAGCCTGACCCTGCTTTCAGTTCAACTTCCATTTGGACTCGATCCAAATATCTTTGGAATCAGCGCAGCCGCTATTTGCTATCTGATACTATCTATATTATTTCCTGGACGAAGAAATGTAATAACTTAACAAGTATATTCTTAATTACAATGTAAAGTTGATTATCTGAATTTAGTTTATGCCTATTATGTACATAAAGTGATTTTATAATCGGGACAGAATAACTATCTTTGCGCAAAATTCTTGTTTTAGGTTAAACTTTTTTAGGTGTCTTCTTATGGAATATTCTATTCCCAAGTTATTGGGATCGTCAAAACCTGTGAATTACAAGACTGAAATTTTATCAGGACTAACCGTTGCTTTAGCTTTAGTACCTGAAGCAATAGCTTTTGCAATGATTGCTGGTTTCTCTCCACTTACAGGATTATACGCTGCGTTTGTTATGGGGTTTGTTACTTCAATTCTTGGAGGTCGACCTGCTATGATTTCTGGCGCTACAGGTGCAATTGCTGTTATTTTTGTTGGTCTCATTAATCAGTTGCGGAGCGAAATTCCAGGTATAGGTAATGATCAAATTATGCAATTTGTATTTGCAACAGTTATTTTAGCTGGAGTGTTACAGATTTTAGCTGGAGTGCTTAAGTTGGGAAAATTTATTCGATTGGTTCCTCACCCGGTTATGTATGGTTTTGTAAACGGACTAGCTATTATTATATTTATGGCTCAGTTTCCAAAT
>CAZSBA010000008.1:1721-5239 GCA_964605035.1 uncultured Proteiniphilum sp.
TGATTGAGAAATTACCTATGGCAGCATTGGTTGGAGTAATGTTTATGGTAGCAATTGGAACATTTGAATGGGCTAGCCTGAAGACATTTCGAAAGATGCCTGCATCTGATGTTTTTGTAATGCTTATTGTAACCATTATAACAGCTGTTACGCATAATTTAGCAGCCGCTGTTTTAGTAGGTATAATCATCTCGGCTCTAGTTTTCTCGTGGGAAAATGCAAAACGAATACGTGCACGTAAATCAACTGATGATGATGGAGTTAAGCATTATGAAATATATGGACCTCTATTTTTTGGATCTATAAAAGCTTTCTCAGAAAAATTCAACCCTTCTGAAGACCCTGAGAAGGTTGTTATTGATTTTAGAGAGAGCAGAATAGTGGACATGTCGGCTATAGAAGCAGTTAACGCCATTACAAGGAGATACCGTAAATATGGTAAGATTGTTTATCTTAGACATCTAAGTGATGACTGTAAGATACTTCTAAAAAATGCAGATGCAATTATTGAAGTAAATGTAATAGAAGATCCAAGCTATAAGGTGATTACTAACAAAGCAAAAACTCTAGTTAGATAAAAAAAAGACTTTGCCCTTACTAGGGCAAATATCTTGGTGTAAGATATACATTGTGTACAACAACGTTTTAGCTTATATTGACAAAGAAAGGAGTTGAAATCAACCTAGTTATATTGTATAGTTCATATCTTTGTAAATAAGAAAATAATGACATGGACGAAAAAAAAGAATATACATGTTCCTGTAGTGATTCTTGCTCAACTGATTTGTTAGAAAAAAGCAGTCATAATTGGAAAATATACATCCCTGCAAGTATAAGCCTTGTTATGCTTGTGAGTGGAATAGTTATGGATAATTTTCTAAATGAGTATTTTAATTCTTATTACAGGCTTATATGGTATATAGTGGCATACATACCGGTTGCATACTCAGTCTTCAAAGAAGCCATAGAAACAATTAAGCAGAAAGTATTTTTCTCTGAATTCACTCTAATGATAGTGGCTACACTAGGGGCATTTCTCATTGCTGAATATCCTGAAGGAGTAGCAGTTATGCTATTTTATTCTATAGGTGAGTTTTTTCAAAATTCGGCAGTAAATAAAGCTAAAAGGAATATAAAAATTCTACTTGATGAAAGACCAGATAAGGCAAGTGTTAAAAGGAATGGTATTTATATGGATGTTTCTCCAGAAGAGGTAAGAATTGGCGAAACAATACAGGTTAAAGCAGGAGAAAAAGTGTCGTTGGATGGAGTTCTGATTTCTGAGGTTAGTAGTTTTAACACATCAGCCTTAACTGGAGAGAGTAAACCTAAAACCATACGAGAAGGAGAAAATGTATTTGCGGGTACACTCAATATTGACAAGGTTATTGAAATTAAGGTAACAAAAAAATATGAGGACAGCTCTCTGTCCCGAATTTTGGAAATGGTACAGGAAGCAACTTCCAGAAAGGCTAAAACCGAACTGCTTATCCGTAGAATAGCCAAAGTATATACACCCATTGTATTTTACTTAGCTGTATTAATTACAGTGATTCCATACTTTTTTGTTGCCGATTATGTATTCCATGATTGGCTGTATCGTGCATTAGTGTTTCTCGTTATTTCATGTCCGTGTGCTTTGGTTATCTCTATTCCTCTGGGCTATTTCGGTGGCATTGGCGCTGCATCGAGAGCAGGCATACTTTTTAAAGGAGCTGATTACCTCGACCTATTGACAAAAGTAAATACTGTAGTAATGGACAAAACTGGAACGTTGACTAAAGGTGTATTTAATGTTCAGTATATTGTTCCAAGTGAAGGATTTTCAAGTAAACAACTACTAGAATCAGTAGTTGCTCTCGAGAAGATGTCAAATCACCCCATAGCCAAAGCAATTGTTGCATTTTCAGGAGAAGAAAACAATAATATTTATGCAACGGATATTGAAGAAGTTTCGGGTCAGGGATTAAAAGGTAAGATTAACGAGAAAGAAGTATTAGTTGGAAATGCTAAATTGATGCAGAATAATCTTATAAATTATGATAAGACAATCGACTTAATACCTGAAACCACTGTTCTTGTGGCAATAAATAAAACATATGCAGGTTATATTATAATTGCAGACGAAGTGAAAGAAGATGCTTATAAAACTATAAAACGTCTTCATAATAATGGAATTAGCAATATTGTTATGCTTAGTGGTGATAAATCATCAATCTCAGAAAGTTTTGCTTCTCAATTAGGCATTGATAAAGCGTATGGAGATTTATTGCCCGAGGATAAAGTAAAACACATTGAACTGCTGAAATCAGATCAGAATAGTGTAGTGGCATTTGTAGGTGACGGAATAAACGATGCTCCATCGCTTGCAATGAGTGATGTTGGTATTGCAATGGGAGGAATGGGCAGTGATGCTGCTGTTGAAGTGGCAGATGTAGTAATACAAACAGATCAGCCTTCTAAGATTATCACTGCAATTAGGATATCAAAGACAACAAAAAAAATAGTTTATCAGAATATTACTTTAGCATTTTCCATCAAATTAATTGTCCTTATACTTGGAAGTTTGGGGGTCGCTAATATGTGGGAAGCTGTTTTTGCTGATGTGGGAGTTTCACTCATAGCCATTTTAAATGCGGTGAGAATATTGAGAATGAAGTTTATATAAACAAAACCTATTGAAACTTTACAGATTAACAATTCGATTAATTTTTATACCTTTACTCCATGAACAGCAAAATTCATTAAAACATAAATATTAAAAGAACGTTCTTGAGTAAATGAAAAAATTAATAGCCTATCCTCTCTCGGCCATTTATTATCTGTTATTTGGAGGCACTCTGGTTATCTTCCATGTAATTCAATGGGTATGCTTCAATCTGTTTGGATATGAGGCACACAAAAAAAGTGCCGATGGTTTAATGTTTTTTCTTGTATTGAATACTTATATTCTAGGCACTAAATATAAGTTTTTGGGATTAGATAAAATTCCAATAGATACTCCTCTTATTATTGCTGCCAACCACCAAAGTTGGTATGATATTACAGCAATTGGTTGGTATATGCGAAAAGTGCATCCTAAGTTTGTAAGTAAGATTGAATTAGGGAAAGGGATTCCAAGTATTTCTTATAACCTGAGACATGGAGGGTCGGTGCTTATTGATAGAAAAAATGCAAAACAATCCTTAACAGCTGTTCAAGAAATGGGTAAATATATTGAGGAGCACAAGCGTTCGGTGGTGATATTTCCAGAGGGTACACGGAGTAGATCTAATAAACCAAGACCATTTGCCGAAAATGGTCTGAAAATTCTCTGCAAATATGCTCCATCCGCTTTTGTTGTTCCAGTTACAATTAACAATGCATGGAAAATGACTAGATGGGGTTCATTTCCTCTAGGAATTGGTAATACACTTGAATTTATTATACATGACCCTATTGCAGTTAAAGATATGCCATTTAAAGAACTTTTTGAAAAAACAGAAAGAGTTATAACGGAAGCTATCAACTGATTAATT
>CAZSBA010000008.1:5339-49946 GCA_964605035.1 uncultured Proteiniphilum sp.
ACTGATTAATTCTCTGTTTCATCTGATTATCACTATAATAGTACATGTGAACCAATTGAAAAACGCAGCAAATAATCGTTTTTGATAATATAAAAAAAAAAATTATCTTTGAACTATAATTCAGAACCATTGTGAGTTAATCACAGCGCCCATTCAAGCTCCGTTTCCGGCAAAGAATGGCAATGAGATTTATATTCTAAACCAAACCAAAACTATAAACAATGAACAGAAGAATATTACTGATTTCACTGCTGCTGGCTCTATTGAGCGGTAAGGCAATTTCACAGGTTAGAGACATAACCTTTACCGTCTCGCCGGTAGTTGAACACATTTGGTGGAACAACGATCTATCGCTAGAAAACAGTACTTGGATGGGCCTCAAAGCAGGCTTCGGTTTTGGTCCTCTTTTCGAGCTGCGTGGTTTTTATCAACGTGTAGGCAACGTAGAAAACAAGATGCTGATGCCGGAAGGGGTAATGATAACCGAGCCTCTCTTCATTACAGGAGAGAGCGATATAACGCGTTACGGCGGTGAGATGAAGGTGAACCTGTCACAGGGGGGATTACTGGCTCCCTACATCACACTTGGTGGTGGAGTTCAGGCGATGGACCATCTACTGCCACTCTCAGAAGAAGATAGCGACTCACCCACACTTAAAGAGGAGCAACTCTTCGGAGTATTGGGAATAGGTACCAAATTTCATCTATCCGACAGGATGGTGCTTTCACTAGAAGCTAGAAACAGCTTCTTTGGCATGAATAACAATTCACCACTGCTAAGTAATTCCTATTCTGTAGAAGAGAGCGGAAGACTTCATAACTGGTCGGCAGCCGCATCGCTTGATTTCTACCTGGGGGGTAGCAATCCTGACGAAGGATCGGTTGCAGAAGCTTACCGTAAACTACTAGCTGACGGCTTCCACGGAATGAAATTTGTACTTGAGCCGGGAGGTACTTACATAAACTTCCACGATGAGTCGCCTCTGCACAACCACTACTTGCTGGGCGTAAGTGCCGGGGTGGACTTCACCTCATTGGTTGGGATTCGTGGCTTCTACTACAAATCTACCGAAGAAGTGGACAAGCTATCGCTGAGCATGGGTGATCATCTTACGATCTACGGGGCTAACCTTATTGCACGACTCAACCAGCCTCGTGGGGTGAACCCCTACTTACAGCTTGGTGCCGGTCGCATGGATGTAGCAGAGGATTATGTGGCACGAGACGGTTTTGGTATGCCGGAAAGCCGCAACTTCGCCTTTGGTGGTGCGGGACTAGAGATACCTCTTTCGCGATACGTAGCACTCTACGGCAGTGCAAGTGCCATGCTTACCTCCGAGAGTGGCGTTGAGACAACGGAGATGATTAATCCGTCACAAGTGAAAACCAGCATGCTTTACAATGCTGGAGTGCGCTTAAACTTGGGACGTTCGGCTGAGTACGGTGCAGACGCACTATTCTCGTCGCAACTCGACAAGGCTATGGCTGATGAGAGAGTTGCACGTAACAAAGAAATCAACTCAATGAGAGCGGAATACGAATCTCGTTTAGCAGCGCTAGACGATCAGCGGGCACTAGCTGAAGCACAGGGTGACACAGTACGTGCACGGGCCCTTCTGGCTGAGCAAAGCCGTACGGTACAAGAGAAGAATCGCATGGAGCAGACGCTTACGGTTAT
Source organism: uncultured Proteiniphilum sp. (assembly GCA_964605035.1). Taxonomy (GTDB): domain Bacteria; phylum Bacteroidota; class Bacteroidia; order Bacteroidales; family Dysgonomonadaceae; genus Proteiniphilum. The sequence goes on from CAZSBA010000008.1 coordinate 7,018, forward strand.
GGATAACGAGGAGCAGATACCATACGATAGCATGACTGGAGACAGGGTGCTGCGAATGAGCAGTAATGATCTCGCGCAATTAGTTGACCGTGTAGTGGATGAGGTTCGACGTGACACCCGCTACATACCTTACTACGGTATGCAGCCAACAGCAGATGGTCGTCAGCAATTTCAACCTATACAGGAAACATCACGTCAGGATGAGCTCCGCAGTGAAGAGATGGCTCGCCTGGAACAACAGAACAACGAGCTTACTCGCAGACTCGATGAGTTAACTATCCGCCTTGACGAAGCATCGCGCAGGGGTACCTCATCCAGCGAAACAATTGTCATCACAGATAGAGGTGGCAGTACAGCAGCACCGGCAGTCTCACCTATGACCGGATACACCGGAGGAAAAAGTGCAGCACGCGATAACCGCACCTTCAAGTGGAATCGCCTTTCGCTATATACAGGTCCAGGCTTCGGCGATTTATCTGCATGGCACTTAGGAGTTCGTGGCCATATGCAGATTAGCAACACCTCGCTCGATTTCATGCCTGAGTTCTACGCTGCTATGGGTAGCAAGAGCGGTGTAGGAATATCGGGTAACATAGTGTGGAACATCGAAAACTTCTCAACTCGCTTCACTCCTTACTTGGGACTGGGACTTGGCATCTTCCACGGTGAAAAAGTTCACAGTGGTACAAACATCATCATTGGTACCACACTGAACTTGGGTAGTGGTGCATTCTTCACGGACTACTCTATCCGCAACTATTTCAAACAGAACCAGCTAGCAGTAGGCTATCGCTTTGTGTTTTAAAGGATAATTATGATTGCGAAAATATTCCTACCGATGCTAATGCTCCTGCTCCCGTTTACCGGGGTGCAGGCGCAGCGAGCTGCAGTTCTATCGCAAGATGAAACTGCTAATACCTCACAACCTGCAATGAAACTTTTGCCTGCAACTTCAGTAAACCACACTACGGTGGGAGACACAATTGAGGTGAGCGAACGGGAGCTTCAGGAGGCTCTGCAAGAAATTGCTCGCGCTGTTCAGTTGAACGAGTTGCAACGAATGGTGGCGGAAATGGCAGCTCAGCAACAGCTTACAACACCGGCAAATGACCGGCGATATGAGGAACGTTTTGACCGGTTGGAACGGCTACTGTTTGGTATGGCGGGAAGGCTAGGTTACACGCCATCTACTATGGAACGCCAAAACTTAATTGTGATGCCCGACGGGAGTACGGTGATACCTTACCCTGTATATCCGGAGACAGGTGACGATCCTGCACTTATACGTCAGATAAATCTGTTGCAGGAGCAGATAGCCCTGCTTGAAAAGCAGATATCGGGTGGAACCGAAGGTGAAGAAATCGAGGGAGTTGCAAGTGACAATATCGCACAACGATTACAATCTATGCGCACTGAGATGCAGCGTCTGCAGCAGGAACGTTTGACCAAAAGTGAATTGATGGCAGTGGAGAACCACCGTGCAGATAGCATCTTCCGCTCATTTTTAGCGGAACAATCACTCTCTGTAGTTGTAGAGCCTGCAGATGATGTTAGCAAGACTGATTCGGAATTACAGGAGTCAGCAAAATATATTGTAGATGCTGAGAATCTACGTGGAACACTAATCTCACTCTACCGTAGACAGCTCTTTTTCTCGGTTGCATCCTATGATCTCACTAGTGAGTCGAAGATAACATTGGAGGAAGTGGCAGTACTGCTACAGAAACACCCTGAACTCAATGTATTACTCACCGGCTATGCCAGCCCTGAGGGGAACCGAAATTACAACCATCAACTTTCTAGACGACGTGCTGAGAATGCAGCCTCATCTTTACGACAGAGAGGCATCGATAATGACCGGATTCACGTGAATCCCGAGGGAGTAGATGAAACTTCGGATATGCGAACATACGGACGCAGAGTTGATGTGAGAGTGTTTTAAAAATTAGGTCAATCCCTTCTTTTATCTAAAGTTTCGAACAGTGTAATGTGCGATTGTTTCAAAAAAATAAAATATCTTTGTAAAATTAAACACTTCAAGTGATTAATGATTCCCGTTCAATCGGCCCTCGATGCATTCATTATAATAAATATCGGAAAGAAAAATCATACAATAATAATACAGTCATGAAACTAACAGGTAAACAGCTTCTACTATTTTTCACGTTATCAATCCTTTGCTCACCGCTTTGGTCTCAGGATAATTGGGATGGAGCATGGAACGATGTAACAATAACTCAGATAAATAGGGAAGAAGCTCATACCTCAGCAATTCCTTTTGCTTCGGAAGAGGATGTAAGCTTTAAAAGCATGGAACAATCACCATACTACCTGTCATTGAACGGAATCTGGAAATTCAATTGGACTGGTATCCCTGATACAAAACCCACAGGTTTTCCGGAAAACAGCTACGATACGAGTGACTGGGATGATATAACAGTACCATCCGTATGGCAGCTGTATGGTATTAAGAACGATAAAAAATGGGATCAACCCCTATATGTAAACACACGCTACCCCTTCACATATGATAAGAATTATAATGTGATGGCCGACCGCCCTGATGAGTGGACCTATAACAATGATATGAAGAACCCTGTAGGCAGTTACAAGAGGGAGTTTTCGCTTCCTGCGGAATGGAACGGAAGGAATATCTTTGTCCGCTTCAACGGTGCTGGCCCTGGCTATTATATCTGGGTGAACGGAAGGAAGGTAGGTTACTCAGAGGACTCCTACTTGCCCTCTGAATTTGATATCACCCCATATGTGATGCCGGGGAAGAACACGATCTCTGTACAGATATATCGTTTTACTAGCGGCTCCTTCCTCGAATGTCAGGATTTCTGGCGCTTCAGCGGTATCAGCAGAGATGTATTTCTTTGGTCGGCACCCAAAACACAGATTCGAGATTATTTCTTCCGAAGTGACCTGGATGATCAGTATAAGGATGCCAAAGTAATAGTTGATGTAGAATTAACAGGAAAAAAGCTCAAAAGAGGTAGGTTAACAGCCAAAATATTAGACACTAATCAACAGGTGGTGGCAGAGAAGGAGCTACACAACCCACTACTTGGGACGAACACCATTGAGATGGATGTAATGAATCCTGATAAATGGAGTGCTGAAACACCTCATCTTTACGATCTGATTGTGACCTTGGATGAGGGAGAGAGTAGAATCGACATAAGAGGTGGTAAGGTGGGTTTTAAAGAAGTTGGTATAGGCAGCAGGGGTGAACTACTAATCAATGGTCGTCGTATAATTTTTCATGGCGTTAACAGGCATGATCACAGTGAGATAGGAGGCCGGACAGTCACCAGAGAAGAGATGGAGAATGATGTGAAAACAATGAAAAGGCTCAATATAAACGCTGTACGTACCTCTCACTACCCCAATAACCCATACTTCTACGAGCTATGCAACAAATATGGCCTCTATGTTCTGGCAGAAGCCAATGTGGAGACACATGGCAATATGGGACTCTCCAGCGTGGAGCTGTTTCGTAGACCAATGGTGGAACGCAACCATAACCATGTAAAGTGGATGCGCAACAACGTCTCCATTTTCATGTGGTCATATGGTAATGAATCCGGCGGAGGAAACAACTTTGAACATGTGGAGAAAGCGATCAAAGCGCTTGATAACACCCGTTTGACCCATTATGAGGGTAACAGCCAGTGGAGCGATGTAAGCAGCACGATGTACGGAAGTTATGATCGTATCAAACAGATAGGTGAATCGCGGCAGGAGGAGGCCGCTCCCCGCCCCCATATCCAGTGTGAAAACAGCCATGCCATGGGTAACTCGATGGGTAATGTGCGGGAGATGTTCAATCTATATGAGAAATACCCTTCTTTGACGGGTGAGTTTATATGGGATTGGAAAGACCAGAGCCTTCTTATGCCAGTACCAGGCGCAAACAATGAGTTCTTCTGGGCTTACGGAGGTGATTTCAATGATCATCCCAATGATGGCACCTTCTGTACGAACGGACTGATCTTTTCAGATTACACACTCTCGGCTAAATCATACAACACCAAAAAGATCTACCAACCCGTCGATTTTTCATTGAGTGAAGATGGAAAAACCTTCCTGTTGAAAAGTAAGTTAACTTTTAAGACCACTGATGATTACGATATTCATTATACTGTACTTGAAGATGGCATAAAGATCAAAACAGAAAGGCTCGATGTAGTACTGTCACCAGGTGAAACAAAGGAGGTGGTAATTAATACGATGGAGTTGATGACCAAGAAGGATGCGGAATACTTTATCCGTTTTAACGTGTATCAAAAAGATGCTACTTGGTGGGCTGAAGAAGGCTATGAGGTAGCATCTGAACAGTTGCAGGTGCAGGTGGCGGTGAAACCAATATACCAGATACCCGCCACTGGAGGGCTGACCCTTACAGAGAGTGTCGATGAAATCAAGATCACAGGTGCATCTTTTGAAGCTTTATTCAGCAAAAAAGAGGGTACCCTCAGCAGTTACATCAGTAATGGCAATCAACTGATTAACAGCCCACTGATATTAAACTTATTCAGGCTGCCCACTGAGAATGATAAAGCACAAGCAGGAAGATGGGACGATATGGGTATCAGAGATATGACCGTTGAAGCAGGCAGCTGGGAAATCCGTATGGCAGACGCCGGAAATTATGCAGACCTGCAGATCACCAACCATTACATTGCTCACGGAGACAACAGTTATAATGTGTGCATGGCCTTCAAGGTGTTGAGTGACGGAACAATAGTTGTAAACACATTTTTCGAGCCGACAACAAAAATGAGCATCCTCCCAAGGATAGGTTATCGTCTTGAGATGCCAAAGACCTTCGAGCAGCTTACCTGGTTCGGCCGTGGTCCGTGGGAGTCATACTCCGACCGGAAGGAAGCCGCCCTCGAAGGAGTGTATAACAGCAATGTCACCGATCAGTGGGAGCGGTATGTGTTGCCACAGGAGACAGGCAATAAAGAGGATGTGCGATGGATGAGTATTACCGATACGAATGGTGCTGGATTGCTTTTTGTTGCCCCTCAGAAGATGTCAGCCTCTGCTACGCACTACCGACCTGAAGATATCTATCAGAACAGAAACAACAGGAAGCTGCATCCCTATGAGGTGCCGTTTACTGAAAACACTATCGTCAACCTCGATGCTGTGATGCGTGGCCTAGGTAATGCTAGCTGTGGACCTGACGTGATGGAGCAGTATGAGTTAAGGGCAGAAAGCACCCCCTTTCAGTTTATCCTGCTGCCTCTAACAACAGCCATGGATAATGAGCAAATCTCTGAGAAAGCCAGGATTGAGAGCCCTATCAGTCAGCCCGTAGCTATCTCTCAAGAGAAGGAGGGGATGATCCACTTGACAACTACCACTTCGGGGGGGGTGATCTATTATAGTCTCAACGACAGTCCGTTCAGTCTTTTTACTACCCCATTAGATTTGTCGGAAGGGGGGCGTATAAGAGCATACAGCAGTTCTGAAGGTTTGTTCGATAGTATGACAACTGAAGCCAACCTGAAGATGTTTATTGATAAATCAAAATGGAGGGTGATCCATTACTCCAGTCAGGCCGAAGGAGACGAGGCTTTCAGAGCGATTGACGGTGATGAAAACAGCAAGTGGCACACACCCTTCAATGATCCTGAGCCGAAACATCCGCATACAATTGTAGTGGATATGAACCAAATCTACCATGTTGAGGAGTTCATTTATACGCCCAGGAGAGACGGAGAAAATGGTAATATAAAAGATTTTGACCTCTATTTCAGCAACGACCCCAATACGTGGGGCAGCCCGTCTGTCAGCGGTCAGTTCGAGAGAGGCTCATTCACAAAGCGCATTAAGGTTTATAGTGGAACGAAGGCACGCTATTTTAAGCTAGTGGCTAAATCGGAGGTAAACGGCAGAGCCTGGACATCGGCCGCTGAGCTGGGTATCGTAGCTACTGCAAAGGAGTAAAGGCCTAGCTCTTGAAATTACTTAAGTGGTTCGAGCACACACATCGCTTCCATCAACATACAACCTGAAAGATGAGCAGTAAGACTCACTCCTTTCGTGAATGTTGGGGCCGACCACCATCTACCACCGTAAAGCATGCTCTCTTTATTTACTCCGTTTTCGGCCATCACGGTAGCGCATGAGGTGATATATTCATGAAACTTTCTGCGAGTATCATAATCCAGATCTGGTTGATTAATAAGTTTTACAAAATATCGGAAGAATATTCCATGAAAAAGTCCGCCATCACCAGTAGTGGCATCACTTAATACACCATTGTTTACAGACATATGTTCAATAACATAATTGGCGGCATTGACAGCCTCTGTCAGATATTGCTTATCACCAGTAATCCTGTATAACTCAAGGGCTGCTCCAATAAATGTACCTTGATTATAGGTGTAGATATCGGGGCTCACTCTACCCTGTGCATTCATATTATCGAAAACACGCCCCGTAGATGCATCATACAGGTTGTCTCTCAGCCAAGAATATATTTTGATTGACTCACGCAGATATGCACGACGAGGTTTCTTTCCCGGATCATCGATCTTGTCATACATCTCATAGATACGTGCTGCAATAATAGCAGCAGGACCGTTGGAGCATGCGTTCTTCGATTTTGACACATCAGTCTTCCATGTGATACCTCCCCTCCAAGGTTCTTCATTCTCAGGGCCCCAGGTAGACCATATCCAATCGTTGTACAACTGTTTTGCCTTCAGGAAATACTTACTATCTGCTGTTGTTTCAAACATCCTAAGTTGTGCAAGTGCCATCCATTCCATATCGTCAACAAACTCATTCCACCAGGGATCAATTTCCTTACCTGAAAAATTATATAGCGGAGCTCCTCTCCACCAAAGCGGGTATAAGTTGAGATATTCTTCCCGTGATGTACGCATGTATGCGTCCACTATAACATCCATAGCGTGTGCCTGTGGCCAATAGTGGTTAGTTGTCATATTTGCGAGATCGCTTTCATAATTGAAGTAATAGCGGTCAGGGTAACCTTCGAAATTAGCACCCCAGAAATGTCTGATCAATGCTTGTGTCATTCCTTCTGCCATCTCATGCCAGTAGGTATTTTGTTTAACATTAAAATCAGCGTTCTCATTCAATTTACCAGAAGCTATAACTGGCATGGCAGCACAAACGCTTACCAACATCATAAATAACAATACTTTTTTCATTCTTATCCCTTGTTTACTACCCGTCAGGTAAACAGATCTGTCTGGTAAAGTTTTTATCTTTTAACCACCATTGTCTGAAAGTAATTTTAAACATATGGTGACATATACATTTTTTTCCTCTCACTAATGAGTGCAACTATAGTAAGATTGTTTGAACGATAGCAATAAAATATGCATATACAAAAGTAGCGTATTTATTGCTTAAAAACAATGTGTTCAGTGCTCACCACTATGAAACAGTAATAATTCAGATATAATATTATATAGCGATAAGATTGTAAATAAACAGAAAGGCTCTCATAAAATTCCTATATCTCAATTGATACTGTTGTTACTGAACAAAACAGAGAAACCTTGATAGATATTGAATATAAATGTTCGGGGACGATTGCTAGACTATAGCTCAACTAAACAAAAAAAACACCTATCATTTTTAAATGATAAGTGCTTTATTTATAGAGTGATCCGAGCGGGATTCGAACCCACGACCCACAGCTTAGAAGGCTGTTGCTCTATCCAGCTGAGCTACCGGACCATTCTTTTTATTTGAGATTGCAAAAGTACAGCAATTCTTAGAATAAAAAAAATTTATATTTCAGTTTTTACTGTTCTACAATATTCCTTGACTCATCATTGCTTTAGCAACTTTCATAAAACCTGCAATATTAGCACCTTTCACATAGTTAATATATCCATCTTCTTGTGTTCCATATTTTACACAATTCTCATGAATATTTGCCATTATCCATTTCAACTTCTCATCAACTTGCTCTGATGTCCAACTTAAGCGCTCTGAGTTTTGAGTCATTTCTAAACCCGAAACTGAAACTCCACCTGCATTGGCTGCTTTACCTGGTGCAAAGAGAATTTTGTTTTCGTGAAATATATCAATTGCTTCGGGTGTGCTTGGCATATTTGCACCCTCAGAAACAGCGAAGATTCCGTTTTTCACAAGCATCTCTGCATCCAGCTGATCTATTTCATTTTGGGTTGCTGAAGGTAACGCAATATCTCCTTTTTCGCCCCATGGACGCGCACCGGGAACATATTTACAACCGAACTCTTCGGCGTATTCGCGAATACGCCCACGATACAAGTTTTTAAGCTCCATTACAAAGTCTAACTTTTCTCTTGTAATACCTTTTGGATCGTAAATATATCCATCTGAATCTGAAAGAGTAACTGGAATTGCTCCTAGCTCAAGAAGTTTTTCGCAAGTATACTGTGCTACATTTCCAGATCCTGAGACTATACATTGCTTGCCTTTAATATCAATTCCTTTTGTTTTTAGCATTTCGAGCAAAAAGTATACATTACCATAACCTGTTGCTTCGGGACGGATGAGTGATCCTCCAAATTCACGCCCTTTACCAGTGAAAGCACCTGTAAATTCTCCTACTAGCTTTTTATACTTCCCAAACATAAAGCCAACCTCACGGCCCCCTACCCCTATATCGCCGGCAGGTACGTCGGTGTCGGGACCTATAACTTTCCATAATCCCTCTACGAATGCTTGGCAAAAACGCATAACTTCTCCTTCTGATTTTCCACGTGGTGAAAAGTCGGAACCTCCTTTTGCTCCTCCCATTGGAAGTGTTGTTAATGCATTTTTAAAAGTTTGCTCAAAAGCAAGAAACTTCAGAATGGATGGATTTACTGATGCGTGAAATCTTATACCTCCTTTGTAAGGGCCAATAGCATTATTATGCTGTACTCTGTAACCCATGTTTGTATGCACTCCTCCATTATCGTCTACCCAAGTTACTTTAAATGTGTGTATTTTTTCAGGTATAATGAGGCGCTCAATAAGATTTGCTTTTTCAAATTCGGGATGCTCATTATAAACCTCTTCAATAGACTCGGCGACCTCTTCAACTGCCTGAAGATATTCGGGCTCATTGGGGAAACGCATTTTTACTAAATTGACGATTTCTGAAGATTTCATGTTTGATGTTTTTGAATTATTAACCTAATACCATTTTGAAACGCAAAGTTAAATAAATATTCCTATTTGTCAATATTCAGGCTACTTTTTTAGACTTTTGTAAATAGGGATAAAAACTATAGCTCCAGACATTATTATTGACATTATGGTTATTGGAGTTAATTCTGCATAAAGGAAAATATATACTACAAGAACTATCCATAGAATAATTATAGATGCTATTTGTGATTGTGAGAGCTTCTTTCTTGCCATACTATATCATTGTTTTAGTTATACAAAGATATACCTTTAGATAAAATTAATGGTTAAAAAATACACCTAAAGTAAAATGAAGATACATTTTGCTATAATATAACAAATGAATTATTTATTATTGTAATAGAATAAAAACAGAGTTGCGAAGAGGTCGCTAATGAGTTAAGTTATTGTTACATTTTGGTTAAGTTTTTGTTACAATCTGATTAAGAATTGGACTAAAACGGTAAATTATTTTACCTTTGCGGAATTAAAAAAATCTCAACAAAATCTTAACTTAAAGGAATATTTTAAAGTTATAGCATGAAGAGAACTTTTTACTCTTCTATCTAATAGAATATTGAAAAAAAATTCAGTTTTCAAATGGAGTCAATTTATTTAATTATTGTAATTATTCTGCTTGGATTGGCAGTTTTAGATCTAATTGTTGGTGTATCTAACGATGCGGTAAACTTCTTAAATTCGAGCATAGGTTCTAAAGTGGCTCCATTGTGGGCCATTTTTGCTGTTGCATCAGTTGGTATATTTTTTGGAACAATGTTTTCGAGCGGTATGATGGAGGTTGCCAGAAGTGGAGTTTTCTATCCTGATAAGTTCACCTTCCCATCTGTAATGATGTTGTTTTTGGCTGTAATGCTAACCGATATAATACTACTTGACCTTTTCAATACATTTGGGTTGCCAACATCTACAACAGTATCACTTGTTTTCGAGTTACTTGGTGCAGCAGTTGCTGTTGCATTGTTTACCTTATGGACCACAGATACAGGTGAACATCTTGGAGACTTCATAAATAGTGGAAAAGCATTAGCTATTATTGGAGGTATTTTTATATCGATAGTTATTGCGTTTATAGTTGGTTCTCTGATAATGTATTTATCGAGGTTAATATTCTCATTTAATTATAATAAAACCTTTAAATTTTTAGGTGCTTTATGGGGTGGCATAGCTCTTACAGCAATAACATACTTTGCTGTTTTTAAAGGTCTTAAGGGCAGCGTGTTGGTATCTGAAGGATTCATTTCTTATCTTGATAACAATATGAGTACGGCCCTATTTTACACTCTGACAGGTTGGACTGTGGTAATGGGATTGTTACAGCATGTTTTTAGAATTAATATATTAAAAATAATTGTACTAGCAGGTACTGCAGCACTTGCTATGGCGTTCGCAAGTAACGATTTGGTAAACTTCATTGGGGTGTTTATGGCTGGATTTGATTCATTTAAAATAGCTCTTGGTGTAGCGGCGTCAGGTGGAGACGTTAATACTCTATATATGGGAAGATTATCTGAGCCGGTAATGGCAAATATTGCTTGGCTGATTGGTGCTGGTATAATTATGGTCTCGGCACTAATATTTTCTAAGAAATCACGTTCTGTTTCAGAAACCGAAGTAAACCTCGCGCGTAAAGGTGAAGGGGTTGAAAGATTTTCATCTTCGCCTCTATCGCGTTCTATAGTTAGAGGCAGCTTAATAGTAAGTAAATCTATTGGCAGTATAACTCCTGAATCTGTAAAGAAGTTCATTGATGGCAGATTTGAACCTCTTGAATTGGAAAATAAAGCTTCATTTGACTTAATCAGAGCTTCAATAAATCTAACTGTATCTGCGCTTCTTATTTCTCTTGGTACATCTCTAAAATTACCTCTTTCAACAACTTTTGTGACTTTTATGGTGGCAATGGGTAGTTCATTTGCCGATCGTGCTTGGGGTAGAGAAAGTGCCGTTTATCGTATCAATGGAGTTCTTACAGTTGTTGCAGGCTGGTTAATGACTGCACTTGTTGCTTTTACTGCTGCAATGCTAGTAGGATTGTTCCTCATGTGGGGCGGAAAGATAGCTATTGTTATAATGATGGGTATTGTTGTATTCATGTTAATTAAATCTGGAAGATTGCATACTAAACGTAAAGATAAAGAAATGCAGCAACAACAGATTCTATCAAGTAAAGATCAGCTTATTAATTCTTGCAATGAAGAAGTGCATATCGTAATGGACAAAACAATTTCGGTATTCAAAAGAGTTATTGACGGACTTAAGGAAGAGAACAGAAAATCTGTAAAAAAGGCAATGGCCGAAGCTAATGAACTTTATTCTAAATATAAAGATAAAAGAGATTATGAGGTAGTGCCTACACTTGAGAGTATACAGCTAAATGCACTTGAGCTTGAACAAGAGTATGTGCAATTAGTGGACTACTCTTATGAAATTACAAAATCACTTAAAGCAATCACTGAGTCAACTTTCTTATATATAGATAATAATCATGCAGCTTTCTCAAAGGAACAGATAGATGACTTAAAAACTATATTTAATACTCTCACAGAAGTATATGTTGGTTACATAAAAATGGAGAAAACAAATGATTACAGCAATTTTGATCAGGTGCTAAACCTTAGATTAACCATTTTGGATTTATATGCTAAGATGACTAAACGCCAGATTAAAAGGGTTAAAGAAGGTGTTTCTAGCACCCGTAGCAGTATTCTGTTCCTAAACCTTGTGAATGAGTCTAAAATTGTAACCTTGCAGTCGGGTAATTTAATGAAAACCCATAGAAACTTTAAACTGCAAGCGGCTAAATCCGGGGGAAAGTTTATAGACTCTAAATCAATTATTAAGAATGCTACACTGAATTAAATACTTAAATATATTTTCTCAAAAAAAACGTCCATTCAACAATGAGTGGACGTTTTTTTGTGTGTTTAATTGTAAATCTATTTTTGATGTAAATTGATATTCAGGTTCCGACTTTTTGAAAGATCAACTACCATCGTTACTGGTTCGTAGGAAATTAAATCGACTATCAATTCGTACTTACCCGGTTTCACATCTTTTACTTGAAAATTTCCATCAAGATTTGAGTAATATTTTTTTCCATCTACAATAATTGTAGCTCCTGCCAATGTCTCATTGGTGTTTTCATCTACAACTATACCATTTAGTTGCAGTACATTTACATTTTCAATAGTTGAAACCACCTCGGTTTCGTTATCCTTTTTGTTGTTCTTTATTTCAGTGTCTGCAAATGCAGAAACTGATAATAAAAGAGATGTTGCCAAAACTAAAACAGCCTTCATACAATTATATTTCATTTATGTTAGATAATTTGCACAAATATAGATACATAATTATAATAGGGTGGTTACGATTCGGTGAAGTTTTTGTTAAGTTTTAATGAAGTTAATTAGTACTTTTTTTCATCTACAAGTGCACCATTCTCGTCCCACATACGCCAAATACCGGTTTTTACACCATCTTGATAATTCATCTCGTATCGTTGTGTACCCAATTCATCCCAGATACGCCAAGTACCATGTTTTTTATCATTACGATACTCTGCCTCTGAGATTAGTTGTCCGGAGAGGTCGTATGAACGCCATAAACCGTGCAACTTACCATCTTTATAAGAGCGAACTTCCTGTGGTTTACGATTTTCAAAATAAACAATATATGGTCCGTCTGGTAAACCATTCTTAATTTGCATTTCGAGCTTAAGAGTATTGTTATCATAATATTCTCTATAATCTCCTGTATAAAGTTCTGTTTGCGTCTTATCGCGATAATAAACACCGTTTGTTTGATATATTTGCTGGTTCTGATTCACTTCTTGAGCAGTTAGAATGAACAAAATACAAGAAAGTGATATTATTAGATATATTTTCTTTTCCATAGACTTAATGCATTAATGTATCCCAAAGATACATTTTTGTTATTATAAAATTTAAACATTAAAATAATAAAAGTGCCTCGATTTATATATCAAGACACTTCTATTTATGTATTACATTTTACTAAATATTAAAACTCGTATCCAGCCCAATTAAATACTGATGTTGAACAACCGGTATTATTATCAGATTTTGTAACTGTTGCTGTATTACCATTAATCTCAGCACCTGTTATTGGTGTTGTAAGAGCGTTTTTAATGCTTATTATTGCTTCGCCTGCACCTTTACCATCATTAACATCAATAAGGTCTTTTACCTGACCATTACCTTTAATTAAAGCATTCTCTATTGTAGCTTTAGCACCACGTCTAACTTTAATTACATCGTGCATGTAAAATCCTTCATCTGTGCTTGCTGAAAGACGAAGATCAATAGTTAAGTTTTTTACAGTGAAATTTGATTGACCAGATTGACCTGGATTGTTGCCATCAAGGTTACCATCGGCTTCAATTCCTCGTGGATCTTCTTCTGAACTTACAAATCCTTCTTCCCAAATACCAAAAGCATTCTCAAGTGTGCCGGTGTAGCCCTGTGTAAAATCGAACATATCATCGTCTGAATTTACAACTAACAGGTTCTTAACGTTTACTGATCCTCCAAAGAACTCAATACCATCATCAGATCCATTAGGAATATAAATGTTCTCAATTTTTGTAGCATTTCCAACACCATTTAAGGTAAGTCCGTTGTGCTCAACATTTGCATCTGAACGTGCACCTGTATATTCGAGCTTAAGATATGTAATAGATCCTGAATTATCAGCAACATTGCTACCTCCATACTTGTAATCAGAGTTGATCTCAGTTGTTCCGGTTTCACCACCTGAAAGAGGTGCTCTACCATTTATGATAAGACCTCCCCAGTGACCTTGCTCGGCATTTGAAATATTTGCAGTTATTGTTACAGGTTCTAAAGCTGTACCATTTATATTGATTTTACCTCCCTGCAATACAAGAATATATTTGTCAAATCCTTTTTCAGCTTTGATAACTGTTCCTGCCGGAACATTTAAAGTTCCTCCTTCAGCTATAATTACTGGACCGGTTAATAGGTATTCTACTGACTTATCAAGGTTTCTTACTTCAGAAATTGTGCCTGCAAGCTCTTTGTCTTCTTTGGGCTTATCAATTGTTTCCGAATCATCATCGCATGATGTTAACACTAATGGTGTTATCATAGTTGCGAACAAAATTAAACTAAATAAAAACTTTTTCATTTTGTAGATAAATTAATTTATAAATGGGTTATTTATATACTCGTTATTATTAAAAATCATAGCTTATTCCTAAACTTATGTTTTGACCTTTTTTAAACTCGTTGAGAATAATTATGTCGTTTGAAACACTACTTTCTCTTGATAACTTATATGCTGAGTTTAGTAAATTTGATGCTTTAAATTTTATAGACAGATTTCTATTAATTCCATAAGATGCAGCAAAATCTAGTGTAGAAACGCCTTCTTCCATTATATCGTTGAAGCCGGCAGCTCCTATTGTATGTATTCTATCACTATAGTAATTTAATATTAATGAAGCTGTTAAACTTTTATCTCCATTAGTATGATGATAAGATATATCGGCATTTGTTAAAAAAGGAGATGCACCCTCAAGACCGCTATTTCTTGAATCAGTATTTAGTATATCAAGAATAAGATTTGTATAAATATATGAAGCATTTAATCCGACAGAAAGTCTGTTCATTCGCTCCAGCTGTGTATTGAAACGATTAAATAGATTCTTTCTCAATTCAAATTCTACTCCACCAACAACCGCATAATCACTTATATTGTCGTACGTTAATAAGCCAGCTGAGTTTGCTTGATCTACTCTACCTATGGGATTCTTTATATACTTGTAGAAGCTTGTAAGTGAAAATAGCTCACCCGGACTTAAATAGTAATCCCACTTTAAATCTATGTTGTAGTTATCCGATGGGGTTAAATTTGGATTACCTTGACTGGTAAATGATATATTTACATATTGAAATGGTGATACCTCTTTTGATTGAGGTAGTGTATATGTTTTGCTCATGCCTAAACGCAAGCTATTCTTTTCATTAAGATCATACTTAAGATTAAGACTAGGCAAGAAATATTCTTTATCAACAGAAACATTTCCGGGAGTTACACCTGCAACATCATAGCTTACATTTATATTTACCATATCTCCACGTAAACCAACATTTCCGGTAAGATAATGGCTAAGTTGATATGATAGTTCTGCATAAATTGAGTGAATATCCTTAGAAACTTCATAGAGGTTGGTGCGACCGGGTGTCATTTTTAAAGCGCCGCTGTTTATTCCATTATTGAAGTAATCTTCAACAGAGAAATCTTCAATATAAAAGCTGGGAAGTGAACCTGTTCTTGAGAAATTATATTCAACTGCTTCAAAATTGTCTTTTACAAAACGACTTGAATAACCTACCGAAACAGATGATTTATTTAATCCATAACGGTCCTTTAGATTGTATGTTAGTCCTATTTTTGGATTAATATCTCTGTTTTTAAGTTCAGAAAAAAATCTTTTATTTCTATTACTTCCTGTCAGATTATATTTTCCATCTTGAGCCAGAGAAAAATAATTTTCTCGTCTATCCGGTTCCAATCCTTTTATAGTATTATAAGATAAGCCTGCATCGAGCTTTAATGAATTAGTTAACTGCCATTTACTAATTAACTGATTAACTAAAAGAAGGTTGTCGTTTGCCTGCTGTCTTACTGAACGACCATAATCATCCACTGCTCCTTGATGACGTTCACTATTTACTCCTTTATACTCGCCAACATATTGATTGTTTGCATGAATTAGCATAAAGCTGTATTGCAGGTTATGCTTCTTATTTATACCAAATCCAATATTACCAAGTACAAGTTGGCTGACATTTTCAGAATACTTTTCTCCTGTTTGATCTTGCCATATTGTACCTATTGTATTTGTGTTGCGAACTTGTTCCTCAGTATAAGAGAAGTTTGAACTATGTGAACCTACAAGAAAAAAACTAAGAGGATTCTTTCTCTCACCTAAATGAAATAACTTTCCACCTGAAAGTCCATAACTTTGATTCATTGGTAGTGAAACACTTACTGGATCAAGGCTATTTTTAAATTTATACAGATTATCTGTTGGCTTGGTATTATTTGTGAAACCTAAGTAATTAGAACCCTCCTGACGAAGAAAACCATTACCTATTGCCGAACTGTTTACTCCACCTGACAGATCTAATGACAAAGCATAATCACCTAGCAATTCTTTCGAAGATATATCAATTATGGCTCCTCCAACATCTGAGTAGTTGCTACCACTGAATACTTTATTAACTCCGATATTTTGAATTATGTCTGTTCCAAAGAATTCGAGTGCTATATTTTTATATTCTGGATCTTCTGAAGGAATTGGAAATCCATTTAATAGTGTTGCATTATACCTATCTCCCAAACCTCGTACAAATACGTTCTTAACACGTTCTTGACGTGATACTCCTGATATTTGTGCTACTGCAGCTTCTGCATTACCTATACCTTTTCTAGATAGCTCACGTGCACCAACAGATTGTGTTGCAACTAAAGCCTGTTTTTGCTCCATCAAAAGAATGTTTTCACTTTCACGGTTTACACGTGCAATAACCTCAACTTCTTGAAGATTTATGTCATCAGATGACATTTCGAAGTTTAGATTAGTCTCTTTATTAACTTCTACAACAACTCCGGAATGAGTGATTTCGTTATATGCAACATACGAGACTACCAGTGTGTAGGTACCAGCAGATAAGTTTTGAATAATATAATTACCATCGAGATCGGCTGCTGTTCCACTTGAGGTTTCTTTTATGAATACTGAAGCACCAATAAGTGGTTCATTAGTTTTAGAGTCCGTAATAACTCCTTTAATAGTTCCAGTTTGTGCTTGAATTGAGAATGTGTATACAACAAAAGAAAGGAATAAAATGGTCAGCTTTGACATTACAAATCTATTTGCCACGTAAATGTTATTATTAAATTTTTACGGCACAAAGGTCTATTATTAATGTTACAAAGCTGTTACAACATAGTTACTTTATTGTTAAGTTTTTATGCAAAAAAAACGGGACCAAAAAGCCCCGTTTAATTACATTTATTATGTTAGTGATATTAATATCTTTGTTTTTTTCCTTTCTTATTTCTCTTGTTTCCAAAGAATTCTTTTTTTGACTTACCACCTCCCGATTTTTCTGCATCTTGTGCAAATTGAACCAACAACTTTCTATCTTCCAGGTGCATACCCTTGAATGTACTTATCACTTTTGGAGCATGTTCTTCTGGAACTTCAAAAAATGAAAAACTTCTCATAAGATCGATTTTTCCAATTGGAACTTTTCCTTTAACATTATCATTAATGAATCCCATTAAAACAGCAGGATTTATTCCATCCATTTTGCCAACATTAATAAAAAGTCTAGAATATCCTTTTTCGGGTTGACGCGAACCTCCTTCATTTCTGTCGTATTGATTACCACGTGTTTCTCCCTTTCTCCTTCTTGAAGAGCTCTCTGTTGGTTCAAATATCTCTTCTGCTTCCTGATAATACTCAATCAATCTATTAAACTCAAGAGACACAATTCTTTTAATAATATCTTCTTTATCTAACCATTCTAATTTTCTGAATATTGAAGGTAAAAGTCGCTCTATTTCTTCTTCATTAACCTTAACCTTTTCAATTTTATCTACAAAATTAAAAAGTTGTTTTTCACATATAACATCTCCTTGAGGAATATCTTGTTTCTCGAATTTCTTATTTATCTGTTTTTCGATCTCAGCAATCCTGCCTTTTTCTTTTATGTGTGTTATCGAGATTGAAGTACCTGTTTTACCTGCACGACCAGTTCTACCACTTCTGTGAGTATAAATTTCTATATCATCCGGCAAACCATAATTTATAATATGAGAAACATCATCAACATCAAGTCCGCGAGAAGCTACATCAGTTGCAACCAACAACTGAAGACTATGATTTCTGTATTTACTCATAACTAAATCACGCTGAGCTTGAGAAAGATCGCCATGTAAAGAGTCTGCATCGTATCCATCCTGCATTAATTTGTCAGCAATTTCCTGAGTCTCTTTTCTAGTTCTACAGAATATAATTCCATATATATTTGGATAAAAGTCAACAATCCTTTTCAAGGCAAGATATTTATCCTTTGCATGTACAACATAATAAATATGACGTACATTAAGAGCTCCTTCATTCTTTCTACCAATGGTAATTTCCATTGGATCTTTCATATACTTACGAGTAATTTTGTCGATTCCTCTTGGCATAGTTGCCGAAAAAAGCAGCATACTCCGATTTGTAGGTATATAAGAAAGGATCTCATCGAGATCTTCTGTAAAACCCATATTAAGCATTTCATCTGCTTCATCAAGAACAACAGTATGTACGTGCTCAAGAGAAACGGTTTTACGTTTTATCAAGTCAAGAAGTCTACCAGGGGTGGCTACAATAATATGAACACCACGCTTAAGAGATCTTATCTGACTATCTATACTTGATCCTCCATAAACAGGCAAGATTTTTATATCATCTACATATTTTGAAAAATCGGTAAGATCTCCTGTAATCTGCAAACATAATTCACGAGTTGGACATAGAATTAGTGTTTGAGGAGATAAATCTTTGATATCTGTTGTCTGTATAATGGGAATACCAAATGCAGCAGTTTTTCCAGTCCCTGTCTGTGCAAGGGCAATAATATTTTTAGTTTGCTCTAGTAGTTGTGGAATTACCTCTGCCTGTACGGGCATTGGTTGTTCAAATCCCAACTCTGTAAGGGCCTGTTGTATAACAGGAGCAACCCCTAGTTCATCAAATGTTTTCATTTTATATTTTTATTTACGTATGAGTAATGATATTTCTCTATACCCCACGCAACCAACATAGCAATATTTACAAATCGGAGAAGTTTTGAATTCTTTGCAAATATTCATTTTTTGACCAAATATAAAGATGAGAGAAAACACAATTACAATTTATCTATTATTAAGGATGCTTTTTAGAAGATGATAACCTATGTTTATAATACATTTTACACATCCTAATAAAAAAATCGGGCGCAAAGGTATGAAAATAAAATGGATATACTAATACTAAAAAGAATAAAGAAGGTATTTTCTTAATAAACTTTTTTTTCCATTGGTTACTCTAAGTTCTTTTTCCAGATAATTGTCAACAGAACCATATTTATTATTAATATGTTCAATTACATAATTAAGATATGATTTATTTACAGTTAACATTGCAGTTATTGCTTCTTGAATGGATTCGGGAAGGTGTTTTGCATCTATCCTAGAATTTGCAGGATCAATTAACTGGTTTGATAGCATATAATCCTGCTCTAAATCAGTATGGGGAACTCCAAGTGAGTATAGTATAAAAAAAGTAGCTAACCCTACTCCATCTTTACCTAGAGAACCCGAAAGAAGTATCGGATAATTTGCATCGTTTGTAAGTATATCAAACATCTCACCAAACTGCTTTTTATGATTTTCTACTATATCAACATATGCTTCTTGAACATATAAAATAGCGTCACTTCTGCTAAATCCATCGTCTAAGAGTTGATCGTCTAATTTCTCAGCATCCATTGGAGTTAAGGGAATTGAAACTCTGTTAATTGAAGGATGAAGCAAAATTGGATAAGTTGCCATTGTTTTTTCTGATCTGAAATCAATAACCGTTTTAATTTTTAATCTTCTTATTTTTTCTTGATCATATAAAGTGGCATTGCTTAAATTTCCTGAACGATATATTTGCCCCCATTTCATTTGTCTCTCATCAGAAGTATAATATCCACCTATATCTCTAAAGTTCTTAATATTGTTCATTTCTATAACACGGTTAGCAACAACTCCCGAATTAACTCCTGAAGTTCTGAGAATAAAATATTCTCTCAGTCCAGATCCGGTTGGATTGAGACGTAGTACCTGATCAGTTATTTTTGTTGTAGTAACGGGTGTAAATGTTGTAAGAGAGCTGTCTGAAAGAGATGAATAAATATCTATATTACCTTCTTGGTCGGGGCTAACTTCCCATTTGAGCAGAAAATCTCCTTTTGGGTCTTTCTCTACTACAGAAGTTATCTTTACTGTTGACATACAAGAGTTTGCCACAATAATAACTAATAACAAAACATATATGAAATATAGTTTTTTCACCATCTATACTTATTATAACAAATGTAGTAAAAAGTTTGTTCTAAAATAAAAAGTACTATCCATTATTAACAATATATAAATATTCATTTTTCTTTTTAATGATATATCTATTAGATTGTTAAGTAAATTATTTCACTGTTCATAATTTTGTTGATAACTTGTGAATTAAATGTGTAAAGAAATTGATAAACTAATTTGCATATAAAAAAAAATAATCGCCTAAAAGAAATTTGAAATAATCAAACTTAAGTTACTGTTTTTTTACAGAATTGTTTCACGCTCTTTTCAACAATTAAATGTAACCGAAAAGAAATAAATTATTAACTTTGCCTTTTATCAACAGCTTATGATAACATTTATAATTATCACTATAACAATTAGAAAGACAAAATAAAACTGTTGATAACTGTTGATAACATGTGATATATTTAAGATAATTGTAAAAGTAGATTATTTCATTAAATAATTATCAACAGTATCAACATGCTATCATTATCATCATATATCTTTTTAAATTTTAAAACTATATATTATAATAAGTAGGTTATGACAAAAGAAGAAATTATTGAAAATATAAATTATCTGAGAAAAGAAAAAAATGCAATCATTTTAGCACACTACTATCAGGATTCTGAAATACAAGATATTGCAGATTTCGTAGGCGACAGTTTAGCTCTTGCCCAATGGGCTGCTAAAACTACTGCTGATATTATTGTTTTATGTGGTGTACATTTTATGGGTGAAACCGCCAAAATACTTAGCCCAGGTAAACGTGTATTTATACCAGATATGAAGGCAGGTTGTTCACTAGCAGATAGTTGTCCCGCAGACGAATTCGAACATTTCATTAACGAACATCCAAACCATACTGTATTGTCTTACGTTAATACCACAGCTGCAGTTAAGGCTTTAACAGATATAGTTGTAACTTCAACAAACGCTAAACAAATTGTAGATTCACTTCCCAAAGATGAAAAAATTATTTTTGGTCCCGATAAAAATCTAGGCGACTATATAAATAAACTCACCGGAAGAAATATGTTACTATGGCAGGGTGTATGTCATGTTCACGAGCAATTTTCTATTGAAAAGATATTAGAAATTAAGAAGGAGCATACCGATGCTTTAATTTTAGCTCATCCAGAATGTCCAAAATATCTTTTAGAAGTTGCAGATCATGTAGGATCAACATCTTCTATTTTAAAGTTTGCTACAGTATCAGACAATAAAAAGTTTATAGTTGCAACTGAAGCGGGAATTCTACATCAAATGCAGAAGGAGAATCCCGATAAGGTTTTTATTCCAGCCCCACCAGAAGATTCAACGTGTGCATGCAATGAGTGTTTTTATATGAAGATGAATACTTTAGAAAAGCTTTATCTTTGTTTGAAAAACGAAAAACCTGAAATTTTAATTGATGAAAATATAAGAGTTAAAGCTGTAAAACCAATTGAAAGAATGTTAGAAATCTCAGCAAAATATGGTTTATAGAATAACTATTTAAACTATAATAATTTTAGTAACTTTGCACCCGCTAAAAAATTAAATACAAATTAATGCTTTGTAGTATAAGTGGTACATTTTTATCAAAGATTTTAGGTTATAGTTACAAAGCACACTAAAGTTAAAATATTATGGCTCTTCAATGTGGTATTGTGGGTTTACCTAATGTTGGTAAATCAACTCTTTTTAATTGTTTATCAAATGCTAAAGCTCAGGCAGCTAATTTTCCTTTTTGTACCATAGAGCCCAATGTAGGCGTCATAACAGTTCCAGATGAAAGATTAAATAGACTTGCTGAGTTAGTTAAGCCAGAAAGAATAGTACCTACAACAGTTGAAATTGTAGATATTGCAGGATTAGTAAAAGGAGCCAGTAAAGGAGAAGGACTAGGAAATAAGTTTCTTGCAAACATAAGAGAGACAGATGCTATTTTGCATGTTCTACGCTGCTTTGATGACGAAAATGTTACACATGTTGATGGAGATATAGATCCAGTAAGAGATAAAGAAATAATAGATACTGAACTTCAATTAAAAGATTTAGAGACAATTGAAGCTAGAATAAGTAAAGTAGAAAAACAATCTAAAACAGGAGGAGATAAAGAGGCTAAATTATCTTACGAGGTGTATTCTAAAATAAGAGAAGCTCTTTTACGAGGCGAATCTGCCAGAACCGTAACTTTTAATACTAAGGATGAAGAAAAAGCTGCTAAAGATCTTTATCTTTTGACATCCAAACCCGTTATGTATGTTTGTAATGTTGATGAAGCAAGCGCAGTAACAGGCAATAAATATGTTGAATCAGTAAAAGAATCTGTTATAAATGAGAATGCACAAATACTAATTGTTGCTGCTAAAATAGAATCAGAAATTGCAGAGTTTGACACCTATGAAGAGAGAGAGATGTTTCTGAATGAAATAGGACTTGAAGAATCTGGAGTGAGTAGATTAATAAAAGCAGCATATAGATTATTAAATCTGCAGACTTTCATAACCTCTGGAGTTCAGGAAGTACGTGCATGGACTTTTATACAAGGTTGGAAAGCCCCTCAGTGTGCGGGTGTTATTCATACTGATTTTGAAAAAGGATTTATACGTGCTGAAGTAATAAAATATGAAGATTTTATAAATTATGGATCTGAGAATGCTGTTAAAGAAGCAGGTAAAATGAGTGTTGAAGGAAAAGAATATATTGTAAAGGATGGTGATATAATGCATTTTAGATTCAATGTTTAATTTTTTTTCTTTAAGTTTACTTCAAATATTTCTAATACCAACATCAAACTCATCAACACTCTATTTATAGTTGTTATAAATAGGATAATTTTATTTGTTTTTATGTTATATAACATAAGTAAAAATTTGCAATTAAACGATTAACATATTTCTTTTGCATTAATAAGTGTTATAATAAAGCGTAGTTTCAGTAAGAGTATGAAAAGAGTATCTCTTAAAACAATAGCAAATGAGTTAGGCGTTTCTTCAGCCACAGTTTCTCTTGTTCTCAATGGTAAGAATATAAACGGGAGAGTAAGCAAAGAGATGTCAAAAAAAATTTTGGATAAAGCTACCGAACTCAATTATGTACCTAATACACTTGCTAAGGGATTAAAAGTTGGTAAGTCAAAATCTATTGGTTTAATAATTGCCGACGTTTCTAACCTTTTCTTTGGTGCTTTAGCCCTTCATATTCAAAATTACGCACATGCAAATGGTTATACTGTTTTAATTGGTAATACCAACGAAAATATCAACGAGATGGAGCATATGATAAAATTTTTATATGCACGCCAGGTAGATGGATTAATTATAACACCCACAGAAAATAGTCAGCATCTTTTAAAGAAATTAATAAAGAACAATGTTCCTCTTGTACTTGTGGATAGGAGTTTTCCTGATATGGATGTAAACTCTGTCATGATAAATAATTATGATATATCTTATCAATCTACAAAACAACTTATACATAAAGGTTGCAAGAATATAGCCATAGTTACCTATAAACAAGACCATTATCATATAAACGAACGTAGAAATGGTGCAATTGCTGCATTAAAAAATTCAGGTATTTATGATGAGAATTATGTAAAAGAAGTTAGTTACCACAACTTAAAAGATGATACTACATTTTCCATCGAAAAATTATTAAAGAGAAATCCAAAAATTGATGGTATATTTTTTACTACCAACTCTATATCAATTAATGGAGTTAAAGCACTTATTAAGAATAATATCAATATTCAAAAGGATATTCAAATAATGTGCTTTGATGAAAATGACGCTTTTTATATTCTACCCTACACAGTACCGTTTATAAAACAGCCAATTAAGGAAATTGCAAAGAATGCAATTGATTTGCTGATTGAGCAAATTGATTCTAAGAGTATTGATGAATCAAAAAATATTGTACTTAAGGCAGAGTTGGTACTTAATGAAACCAGAGTTCATCAATGATCTACCAAATTATTTTATATAAATAATTCTACAATATTGCTTGTAATGTAGTTTATTTACTTTTATAGTTAAACGATTAATCTAAAAAGTAAACTTAAACCTAATCTTATTGATAATTTATTTTTAAAAATTATTTCAAATCCAATTATTTATTAACATTATGAAAATTGAATTTAAACATCTGAAATTTAGTGTTCTGGTATTAAGCCTGCTGATATCATTTTCAGTTTACCCGCAAAATGAGTCGTTAGGTGAAATGTTTGAATTAGCAAAAATGAAATCTGGGTTAAAGAACAAGAGAATTTCGAGCACCGACCCTACAGGTGGAAATAGAGATCATCTTGAACCTTTTGCTCCAGGTGAAAAAAGAACAATTGCTAATATTAATGGTACTGGTGTGATAAACCATATATGGATTACAATTGCACCTCCACCTGGAGAGTTAAGCAGAAATGATATAATTATTAGAATGTATTGGGACGGAAATGAATATCCGTCTGTCGAATCTCCTATTGGTCCTTTCTTCGGTCAAGGATGGAATGAAAGGTATAACTACGCATCACTGCCTTTATCGGCTGGTCCTGAGGAGGGAACCGGATTAAGCAGTTATTTTGCAATGCCCTTCGAAAAAGGAGCTAGAATAGAAATAGAAAATCAGACCGACAAAACAATCAATGCTTTTTATTTTTATGTAGATTATTTAGAAATGGCAGAGTTGCCTGAAGGGATGGGTCGTTTTCATGCATGGTATAATCATACTTTGTCAGAAGCATTACCCGAAGGAGAAACCGAATGGGCACTTACAGGTGAATGGAAACCAAATACTCAAACCGATAGAAACTATACCTTTATTCACACTAAAGGAAAAGGTCATTTTGTAGGTATTAATTATTACGTTCACTCTCCCACTCCAATGTGGTACGGAGAAGGTGATGATATGTGGTTTATAGATGGAGAAACTAATCCTTCGTTAATTGGAACCGGAACAGAAGACTTTTTTAATACTTCGTGGTGTCCTAAAGAGCCATTTTCTCATCCACATTTTGGTTACCCGCGTGTAAATAATGATATAGGTTGGTTGGGAAGAACGCATGTTTACAGGTTTTTTATTAATGATCCAATATTTTTTGAAACAGAGGTAAAAGGTACAATAGAAACCGGACATAATAATAACCTTACTCTTGATTTGTCTACTGTAGCTTATTGGTATCAGGACTCTGCAGTAATGCTTCCTACTGCTCCTACTAAAGAGCAAAGACAACCAAAACCATTTATAAATCATATGGATATGCACAGGTGGAGAGATGCCTGGAGGAAAGCTAATGGTAATGATCCTCAGTTATGGGGTAATGAGTTAAAAAATTAATAATGATTTAACTTTAATAATATGAATTATTTTAAACGAACAATTGACAAATTATTTTTGATTTGTCTGTTTTTGTCACTCTCAATTTTAACTATCGCTTCAGACTCGCCTACTGATATTCAACAGGCAAGAGCAATTAGAGGTGTAGTTATAGAGCAGAGTACAAATGAACCCCTTCCGGGAGTTAGTGTATATATAGAAGGAACTAGTATTGGTACTGTAACTGATGCAAATGGAGAGTATGATTTTAATGTTCCATCTGAAGATGTTGTTTTAGTTTTCTCATTCATTGGCAAAACAACTGAAAGACGACCTGTAAGAGGGGTATCAGTTATAGATATTAGCATGTTAGATGATGCTACATTACTAGATGAAATTGTTTTTACGGGTTATATGTCACAACGAAAAGCTGATCTTACCGGTTCTATATCTGTAGCTTCTAGTTCTGATTTGGTAAAGAACCCTTCCGCCAATGCGATGAAAGCATTGCAAGGTAAAATGGCAGGGGTACACATTACTACTAATGGTGGTGATCCTGCAGAGTCTGTAAATATTCAGGTAAGAGGTTTGTCATCATTATCGGGTAATGTACAACCATTGATAGTATTAGATGGTATGCCTACACAAAATCTGAATCTAAGGGATATTAACACAGGTGATATAGAATCCATACAGATACTTAAAGATGCTGCCTCAGCCAGTATATATGGTGCAAGAGCATCTGGGGGTGTTATATTAATTCAGACTAAAAAAGGACAAGCAGGCAGGGTTAGTGTAGACTATAGAGGTAGTGTGTCATTTAGTAGTGTTGTGAACAGACCAAAACTGATGAATGCAGAACAGTACGGAATCGCTGCATTCAGGGCAGCTGCTTATGATGAAAAAGTATATGGTGTTCCTATGGTACTACCTTCAACTTATGATTATGTTTGGCAAAGAGGAGCGGATGGATTTCCTGTACTAGAAAGTGCTAAGCCTAAAGAATGGTTAAATTCAGAACAAACAGTAAGAGGATCAGATACTGATTGGATGGATGAGATTTTCAGAACAGCATTAATGACGAATCATCAAGTTACTGTTTCAAGTGGAACTGAACATTCTAAAAGTCTTTTTTCATTAGGATATTATGATAATGAAGGCACTCAGATTAATACATTTTTTAGACAATATTCTTTACGAGTTAATACAGAGTATGACCTTTTAAATAAAAGATTAAAGGTAGGAGAAAATATTGCTCTTTCTTATCTTCAATATAGATCAGCAAATGAAACAAGATGGGCAATGATAAATCCGCCCGCAGGACCTGTTTATGATATAAATGGTAATTGGGCAGGTGCACCGGGATTTGATGACTTTACTAATCCGGTTCGTGTTTTAACTATGTATAAAGATAACATAAGCAATTATGTGAAAATAATTGGTAATATTTTTGCAGACCTACATATATGGAACGGAATTTCTGCCAGAACTCAGTTTGGTGTCGATTATGGTAATGCTTATAACAGAAATGTAGATGGTTTATGGTCTGAGACCGGAGGAAGAAGTAGCGACGGAGAGAACTACGTATCGAGCTCACAGTCTCATCCCCTGAGTTATGTATGGACAAACACCCTTTCTTATAATTTATCAACCGGTTTGCATACTTTTGATGCTGTTATCGGAACTGAATTTACAAGATTTGTTCAAGAAGGATTTAATGCAAGACGTGAAGGTGTTTATTTAGAAGATCGTGATTTTGCACATATTGGTGTTACAACAGGTGAGAAATATTCATTGGGAAGTTCGGCAGACGAGTATGCATACTTTTCATTATTCGCAAAAGCTAATTATGCCTATAACTCCAAGTATTTATTTTCTGCAACTATCAGACGTGATGGCTCTTCTCTTTTTGGTTCTAATAACAGATTTGGAGTATTTCCGGCATTTTCTGCAGGATGGAGGTTAAGCGATGAGGCATTTATGGAAGATGTTGATCCTGTTTCTGATTTAAAATTAAGAGCAGGATGGGGAGCAAACGGTAGTGTGCAAGGATTACCTCGTGGTTATACTACAACACCGTTTACTACCAACTATTTTGAAACATCATATCCCATAGAGGGAAACGAAACCGGGCAACTATACTCAGGATATAGAAGAACATGGTTAGGTAATCCTGATCTAAAATGGGAAACAACAACTCAAGCTGATTTTGGTATAGATTATGGATTTATGAATCAGAGAATAACTGGTTCATTGGGCTTTTATTTCAAAAAAACCAGAGATGTTTTAGTGCAAGTTCCATACATCGCTGCCATGGGAGAAGGTGGTGAGCCTTGGATCAATGGAGCAAATATGAACAATCAGGGTGTTGAATTTGAAATTACTTATAGAAGCAATCCTATTAATGATTTTAAGTATTCAATATCTGTAAACGTTGGTAGTTACAGAACTAAACTTGTAGAGCTACCCGAAAATGTCATTAACAGATATCCGGGAGATGGTATGAATGATCTGGTATTGGGCAGAACTCCTCATATTCTCTACGGACTAGTTGCTGATGGAATTTTTAAAACTCAAGAAGAGGTAGATAATCATGCTGAGCAGGCAGGTAAAGCAATTGGACGTATCCGTTATAAAGATTTAGATGGAAATGGTGTAATTGATGAGCTTTACGACAGAACTTATATTGGAATAACCGACCCCGATTTCTTTGGTGGTTTAACTTTCGACTTGAGTTATAAGAATTTCGATTTAAATGTTTTTTTCCAGGGTGTTTACGGAAATAAAGTGAACAACGAATGGAAAAGAGAAAGTGATTTGTGGAATATCTCGGTTCCTTCAGGTAAAAATCATGAGAATAGAATACTTGATGCATGGTACTTCGATAATGTAAATTCTGATATCCCTGCAATAACTAACATAAATCAAAACGCTGAACAGCGCTTTTCTTCATATTATGTAGAAGACGGATCTTACCTGAAACTAAGGAACATCGAACTTGGATATACATTTCCAAATAATATTAGGATTTATACATCGGCCCGAAATATTTTTACTTTAACAAAAGGATGGGGTAATGATAAATATACAAGTTTTGATCCTGAAATGGCCGGATATGGTTATTTAACACCATTTACTATGGCTTTTGGACTAAATGTTACATTTTAAAATGTTGAATTATGAAAAAAATAAAATATCTCTTTTTTACAATAGCCTTTTTATTCACTGTTAGCAATTGCACAGAATTTCTCGAAGTGAATCCAAAGCAAGTATTAGATGATGGGCTTCTAACCTCACCCGAGGATATGGAGGGTTTTGTAACCGCAGCATATGCTAGAATTACAGATATTCCATCTTGGGATTCACCATTTTCTCCTTGGTGGACAGGCTCATTGCGATCTGACGACTCCTATAAAGGGGGAGGTGGCACTTGGGATGGTGGAGATGGATGGGGTTTTATGGAAACCTTTGTAAATCTTACCCCAAATGGTTGGCCTATTGATTTTCCTTGGTATGTTTCATATCAGATTATTCAAAGAACAAATACTGCAATTCAAAAACTAAATATAATTTCCGAGGAAGAATTTCCATTGAAGGATGTAAGAATTGGAGAAATGAAGTTTATCAGAGGTTTTGTACACTTCAGACTTAAACAGTTTTTTAAATATATACCCTACATTGATGATAACGTAGTTGGAACATCTGCTGAGTTTGAAGCAATACCAAACAGAGATGATGAGTATCCTAATGATCAATATCTATGGGAGCGTATATTGCAAGATTTTAAAGATGCAGAAGAGAGTCTGCCCGATGTTCAACCTGAAAAGGGAAGAGTAGATAAAAATGCAGCAACAGCAATGGTTGCAAGAGTTTTAATGTTTATGGCTTACGAGCAAAACGACAGGCATCAGGTTGTAAATATCAATAAAGAGAGACTTACCGAAGCTCTAGAATATCTCAATAAGTTAACTAGTCAAGAAGGTGCAAAACTTGATCTGACTCCTGACTTTGGAACAAATTTCGTACACTCTTCAGATAATAATACCAAAGAGTCAATCTGGGAAATACAGTACTCAATAAGTGATGGAAGTAGTACTGGAGGTAAGATTAATAGAAGCGAAGGATTAAACCATCCATGGAATTGGGGCGGATTTATCTGTTGCGGTTTTCATCATATTAGTTATAGCATGGCAAATGCTTTTAAAACTGGACCCGACGGATTACCTCTTTTTGACACGTATAACGATGATGATTATGGAGATTATATAAGAAATAGTTCGGGTATAGTAGATTTAAGTATTGTTGATGCAGGTAATCCCGATTATTTCGACGCTTATAACTGGGATCCAAGATTTAGTCATACTATAGGTCTGCCAGGTCATCCATGGAAGTATGATCCTGATCTTATTTTTCAAAGACAAGGAATAAGAAATGGTGATGAATATGGTTACTTCAAATCAGTAAAAGAACTTCCCCACCCCGGCTGCGATTGTCTTCTTTACGACGGATGGCAATTTAACTCTATGAATAAAAAATTGATACGTTACGATGAGGTTTTGTTATGGAAAGCCGAAGTATTAATTCAGCTAGATCGTTGGGACGAAGCTTTGGAGCCTATAAATAAAGTAAGAGGAAGAGCTGCAAATAGCGATGAACTTCTAATTATGCCAGATGGTTCTCCTATTATGAATTATCATGTAGAGCTTTATAAACCAGGTGAAAACTGTGTATGGGATAAAGATTTTGCTTGGAAAGCAATGGAATGGGAAAATAGACTCGAAATGGCAGGAGAAGGCCGAAGATTTTTTGATCTTCAAAGATGGGGAACACTTGAAGAGACAATGAACTATTATTTTTCTGTTGAAAGAGAAAGATTCACATGGATGGCGAACGCTCGTTTTACAGAAGGTCGGGATGAGTTTTTTCCAATTCCTCAACCCCAAATCAATTGGGCTAAAGGTAATTACACTCAAAATCCCGGATATTAATAATCAATTAAAAATATTGATATGAAAAATATAGTAAAACTTTTTATTGTAACGCTTTCTCTTATAATTCTAACAGGGTGTTATGATAGAGATATAATTGATAGAAAAGACTTCAATCATTCTTTACCAACTGTTGCAAATTTATCTGTAAGTCGGCAAAACAATATTGCAACTCTAACATGGCAAATTCCATCCGACATATCAGATAGTTTCAGACGTCCTATTGAAGTGTCAATTCAAGTGGTTGAAGATGATATATACAGACAGAACGTTGCTGTTTTTGATGAAGCAACAACTAGAGAAATTGAGATTGACCCTACAAAAGAATATAAATTTATAGTTAAATTACTTGGATTTCTTACTCCTGATGCAAGGCAGGATGGATTTACAGATAGAGTTTTTTCAGATGGGGTTATTGTTGAACTTTAATTATGATTTCTCTTGTTTTAATCAATATATGATTCTTACTTTGGTCTTATCTCACTCTTATTTCGCTCCTTTATTAAGGGGTTTGGCAAGACTGAGATAAGACAGAGATAAGACTGATGTTAGACTTATATACTAACTGTAAGGGAGAGATATTTGGTGTTTTTTTATTAGTGTGTGATTAATATTCTGAAATACTCTCCCTTTTTATAGATTTTATTTATTGGGTTTAACAAATATACAGATGATTAATAAAACAAAATTGATATTCACTACTCTGACAACTTTATTGTTTTTGTATATAAATACTGTTACAGGGCAAAATAGTAGTAAATGGATCAGACCAATATCAGATAGTATCTCAATACCAATATGGGGACACCAGCAGGGCATAAGGGTAGGAATTGCTCCAACTCCTGGTCCGAGAGGTTTGTTACGTATATTCACTCCTTATTTGGGGCATAAAGAAGATAAAGTATTCAATTTTATTGCACTTGAACCAATTTCAAAAGGAAGTACAGAAAGAGGTTTTTCTGAACTAGAAATGAGCCAACTCGACAATGTGAGGGGTAAACGATTCTGGAGTTCAAACGATTCAATATGTAAAGATTCACCATCCTTATTGCAACATTCATCCGGGATAGTCGAAAATATTGATGGAATTGAAACGCTTACTCTATATATTTTTTCAGAAACATTTGAAAATGGAGCCAAACCTTTTGTAAGACTTAGATTCTACGAAGATAATATTTATGAGTTTGAACTTAGTACCTTTAAATGTAGTGATTCTGTTCCTTTAGAAAACTTTATTCTAACTGCCACTATGGGTAATTATGCGCGGTTGCGTAATTTATATCTTAACGATACAATAAAATCTTCGCTTAAATTATGGTCTGATTATAACGATAATCATTTCACACAGCATGATGTCACTTTTGTGAGTCAGATGATAAAAGACATTAAAGGAGGTGTCTATTTTATTGCAGCACCTGATGAGAAAGACCCTGTTAATGTAAAATACGATAAAAGCACTCGTATTAATTGGAAGTATTATGGCAAAAAGGCAACACAGTATTGGTATTCACCAAATCCAAATAAAAATCTAACTGGATTGGTCAATGGAAGGTATACTTATTGGGGAGGAAAAGCTCCTATTCCGGGAGGTGTATCTTTTGAGAATTTTGAGTTTGTAACACCATTTGAAAGTGGAGAAATATTTATTTTTGGGGTCACCCCTTTAAGTCCAGATGCATTTATAGAGCAAATCAACTAAGAGTTATTATGTAAAATATGTTATTAAACATCTATTAAAATTTGCAATTAAACGATTAACATCATTCTTTTGCATTAATAAGTGTTACTATAAGCATTGTAAACTCAAAATTTGGGAATACTAGAATTAAAGTGTATTGATGGAAGTTACCATTTATTATAAATGGAATATATTTTTTTAACCAGAAAGGTTAAACGATTAATGTTTTTCGTAAGTATAAATATTTTGTAAGAAAGTTTCAGATAAAATTAAGACTTTTAAAATTAATAGTATGAAAAAGAAAAGTTTCATAAACCTGCTAATAATAACTGCTTGCGCATTTATTGTTAGCTCATGTAGTGAAGATTGGACTGTAGAAAATGATGAGTTTACGGAGTATATAAAATTATATCTTCCAAAAGCTGAAAGTGATCAGATTACCACATTAATAATGGATGAAAGAATGACTAGTGTTTATGAAGAGTCTTATTCCGTTTTTCTTGGCGGACCAAATGATGCCTCAAAAAACATAACTGCTACATTCACAATTGACAATCAGGAAGTGAGTAATTTTAACGAAAAGAACAATACAAACTATCAACTATTACCCGATTATTTGTATGAACTCTCTTCTAATCAGGTAACTATTTTAAATGGCGAAAGAGGTTCTGAGTCGATA
Organism: uncultured Proteiniphilum sp.; assembly: GCA_964605035.1. Classification (GTDB taxonomy): domain Bacteria; phylum Bacteroidota; class Bacteroidia; order Bacteroidales; family Dysgonomonadaceae; genus Proteiniphilum. The sequence goes on from CAZSBA010000008.1 coordinate 39,986, forward strand.
ACTGTTAGAATAATACCTAGTTTAGAGCTACAAGCAGGTGAATATATTCTACCCGTTTCCATAATTTCTTCAGATGCCAATGTAAACACAACTTTAAGTACAGTTTATTTTATTATAAGAGTACCTGAAGATGAGCCCGAAGTTCCTGACGAGCCAGGTTCTCCGGATAAAGTGTTAAGTCTAGGTACAAACTGGGGCGATATTATAAGTGTCGGTCCTGACGATATTTTATACATAAGGGATACTGATAATGTTATGTGGGTATATAAGCCGGATTCAGAGGGTGTTTATTCAATAGCTGCTACCCCTTTCCCTGGAGATCCTTGGAATGCATCAGGTTGGTTCTATTATATAAAAGATAATATCGAATTTGTTGTTAATGACGACGGATTTTATGGTATGTTCAGATTCGATATCGACCCAGAAACATATTTTCTAACTGCCAAAGAAACTGTTAATCCGGAAGATCCTTGGCCTAATAATTTTGGTTTTTGGTATGGAGACGGATGGCATAAATTCAATTTAATACCACTTGGTGAATTCATATTCTTTCATAACAGAGAAAATAAAGATCTTATGAGAGTACCAATGGATCCATTCCTTGATCCTGTTCCAGGAACATGGCACAAACCCGGATGGTATGAAGATGAAAATAATATAATTGAATCTGATTTCAATTACAAACAAGTAGTATCATTTGGTGATTACTTGATGGGACTTAGAGTTGATGGTACATTATGGGTTTATCATGTTTCGGCTGAAGGAGAGCTAGACGAACCTAAACAAATAGGTTCAGGTTGGGATAAGTATACACATATAGTTGCATTGAGTAACAACGTTTTAATAGCTATGGATAATAATGGTGATATATTTAGATATGTAATCGACTTAGAAGAGGTTTATAATATTGGTGGAACCGAAAATTGATGAAACTATGAAAAATAATAATTTAGTTATAATACCCATGCATATGAATAATAAATTCAAATATTTACTGATTAGCTTGTTGTTAGCAGTGAATATTTTATCTCTGTCAGCACAATCACAAAGACAGATTACGGGTCGTGTGATGGATCAAAATGGAGAACTGCTTATAGGTGTAAACGTGTTAGAGGTGGGCACACTTAATGGTGCAGTTACAGATATTAATGGTACCTATACAATTACAATTACAAGTGCAAATCCTTCTCTTAAATTCACATACGTAGGATTTTTAGAAGAGACCGTTAGAGTTGGTGCTTCAGGTATTCTCGACGTGTCTATGAGGGAAGATATTGAAGCTCTAGATGAAGTTGTTGTGATAGGTTATGGAACTCAATCAAAGGCAACTTTAACAGGATCTGTTTCGCAAGTTTCGACTGAAGTAATTGAAAGGGTTGCCTCACCTACCCTGTCAACAACACTAGGAGGAATGCTACCTGGTATGATCACAAGACAGGCCAGTGGTGAACCGGGTTACGATGGTGCAGAACTGCTTATCAGGGGTATCGGAACTTTTGCAGGCAATAGACAACCATTAGTGTTAGTAGATGGGATTGAACGTGATATCAATATTGTGAATTCACAGGAAATAGAAAGTTTTACAATATTAAAAGATGCTTCTGCAACCGCTGTATATGGAGTTAGGGGTGCTAATGGAGTTATTTTAATTAATACTAAAAGAGGTAAGATAGGCAAACCAAAAGTTACTCTAAGAACTGAGTTTGCAAACTTGCATGGTATGAGATTCCCCGATTATATCAATGGATATGAGTTTGCCTCACTAATGAATGAAGCAGTAGCACATGGAACAGGTTCAACAGCTAATTTACCATGGTCTGAAGCAGATTTATTGAACTTTCAGAGTGGAGCCGACCCCTACTCTTACCCTAGTGTTGATTGGACGGATGAAGTATTGAAAAGAAATGCGTTTCAAACGATTAATAATCTTAGCATTTCAGGCGGTAATGAGATAGTTAGATATTTTGTAAACGTTGGGTACACAATGCAGGATGGTTTATACAAGAGAGACCCTCAGTATAAATACAACACAAATGCAATGTCGAGTCGTTACAATTTCAGGTCTAATGTAGATGTGAACTTAACAGATAATCTAGTAGCAGACTTAGGTTTAGGTGGAATCATTGAAGATAGAACATATCCGGGACATGGTGCTCCCATGATTTTTAATTCTATGAAGAAAATATCTCCAATAAATTTCCCAAAACAAAACCCTGATGGTAGTCCGGGAGGTGGAGTATCATACTTGCAGGATAACCCTTGGGCATTATCAACACAGAGTGGATACGATAAACAATTCAGAAATACATTGCAAGGAACATTCGGATTACGTTGGGATTTGTCTAAACTCGTAACTGAAGGTCTTTCAGTATCAGGAAAATTTTCATATGATTTTTATTACTTCAATTCAACCATAAGACGAATCGACTATGAGGTAAAGCAGTATTTAGGTAAAAATGAAGCAACCGGTGAGGATATGTACAATGTAGTTAGACCACAAGGTGACATGGGATATTCTACACATCAAGACCCGGTCAACAGATCGTATTACTATGAATTTGCTGCAAACTATGAGAAAAGAATAAATAACAGTAAAATATCAGGTTTATTTCTATTTAATAGAAATGACCATACCCATTTATCTGCCGGTTCATCAATTTATAACCTTCCATACAGAAGACAAGGATGGGCAGGTAGAGCAACATATGACTATGATAATAGATATCTGATAGAGTTTAATTTTGGTTATAATGGTTCAGAAAACTTTCCAGAAGGAAGTAAGTACGGATTTTTCCCTTCCGGTTCTGTTGGATGGGTTCCAACTAACGAGAGTTTTTGGAACTTAGATTTTGTAAATCATCTTAAGTTTAGAGTTTCTTATGGTTTAGTTGGTAATGATCAGATTGGTGGAGATAGGTTTTTATTTCTGTCTTCAATAAATAAAAATGTAAACGGATACTTTTACGGACTTTCACAACAGCATGTGCAAGGATGGACAGAAGATAAGATTGGGGTTTCAAATGTAACCTGGGAAACAGCTACAAAATTTGACCTTGGATTGGATCTTGAGTTGTTTAATGGCAAAGTTTCATTGCAAGCTGATTATTTTAACGAAGATCGTGACGGTATTTTATTAAGAAGAGGAGTTGTACCTAACATAACTGGTATGACATCTAATCAGATCCCATGGGCTAATATTGGTATTGTTAAAAATAGCGGTTTTGATGGAAGGTTAGAAATAAGAAATACTACAAGTTATGGGCTCTATTACTCAACCTTTGCTAATGTTACATTAGCTAAAAACAAGATTATAGAAAACGATTCACCAATTCCAAAACATGAGTATCAGAACACAAGAGGTAAAAGAATAGATCAGCCTTTTGGTTTACTAGCAATAGGTTTTTTCGAAAGTCAGGAAGAGATAAATAACAGTCCCCGTCAAAACTTTATGGCAGTTGTAAGACCAGGAGATATAAAATATCGAGATGTAAACGGCGATGGTGTTATAGATGATTTCGATAGAGTCGCCATTGGGTATGCACGTACTCCCGAACTTATGTATGGTTTTGGAGGTACAGTAGCTTATAAGGGAATTGATATGACTATGAACTTTACAGGTGCTGCTCGAACTTCTACCTTTTTAGATATGGAAGGTATGTATCCGTTTCAACTGGAATACCCGAATTATAATATTTTGCATGAATACTACGATAATAGATGGGTCAGTGGCAGAGACAACTCAGACGCAAAGTATCCAGCCGTAATAAACGGTAATAACCCAAATAATTTTAGAACAAATACAATGTATCTTAAAAATGCGAGTTATTTGCGATTAAAGGTAGCAGAGATAGGATACAATTTTCCTGAGCAGATTGCTCAATCATTATCGATTGAGGGATTACGTCTTTTTGTAAATGGTACAGATTTATTGACGTTCGACAAATTAAAGGTAGTAGATCCTGAGTCTAACTATGGTACAGGAGGGTATCCTCGTCAGAGAGTGATAAATTTTGGAGCACAAATTAATTTTTAAATTGAATAACGATGAAAAAATATATATTGATATTATTAGTCTTTACAACTCTTATTGTTTCATGTAGCGATTTCTTAGACAAAGCACCAGATGAAGACATGACGGTTGAGGATGTATTTTCAAGTACTATTTGGACAAGAAATTTTTTGGCACACATATATAGCTGGATTCCTACCGAGGCAAATTTTGCCGATGATGGAGGTCTTTGGAGAAGCCCTTTTGTAGGTGCTAGTGATGAAATGGAAATTGCATACGGTGGAGCATTTGCACATGAAATTAATTCAGGGGCATGGAACTCTACAAATATCACAAGGGTACCAATATGGAATGAGACCTATCAAGCACTAAGGCGATTAAATTTATTCCTCGAAAATGTAGATAATGTGCCAACAACTGCCGATCAGATAAATACATGGAAAGGTGAAGGATATTACTTAAGAGCTTATTTTCATTTTCTTTCATTTCGTACGGTTGGGCCCATTATTTTATTGGATCATACAGTAAATACCGGAGACGACTTACTTTCATATACTCGACAATCTGTTGAGGAGAGTATAGATTTTATGGTTGAAGATCTTGATAGAGCAATATCATTATTAGATGATAGAGTTGCAGATAATGAGGTTGGCAGAGTTACACGTGTAGCCGCAATGGCGCTTAAATCTAGAATATTATTGTATGCGGCCAGCCCGTTGTACAATGGTAATAATGATTTTGCCAATTTTACCGATTCAACCGGAATGGCTTTATTTCCTCAAAATTATGATTCTAACAAATGGAAGATTGCTGCTGATGCAGCATTAGAGACTATACTAACATCAGAAGCTGCCGGTTATGGGCTATATCAAAGCGTAAGCAATGACCCTGTTGCAAATTACCAAGAGATATTTATAAATAATTGGAATAGAGAGGTGTTGTTTGCCAAAAATCTTGATAGATACGGGCACCATTTTCGTTGTGCTGATCCAATTAGTTTATCAGGATTTTCAATTTTCAACCCAACACAAGAAATGGTTGATGCTTACCAAATGGAAGACGGTTCTACACCAATTATAGGATACTCTGACAATGGGCTTACACCAATTATTAACCCCGAATCAGGTTACAGAGAAGATGGTTATGTAGAAAACGCAAGAGCAGGAAGATGGCCACAGGGAGTTAGAAATATGTTTGTGAACAGAGAGCCTCGATTCTATGCAAGTATAAATTTCCCCGGACAAGTGTGGAAAAATCATGCCATCCAGGTATGGTTCGATGGAATTGATGGTAGAAAAAATGCTGGCTCAGATTACTGTAAAACAGGTTATTTAATGAAAAAGGCAATGAATGAAAGAAATAGGTGGAATCCATGGCAAGTGGAACAAAATACTTGGATCATATCTAGGCTAGGTGAAATCTACCTTAATTATGCTGAGGCTTTAAATGAATTTTCAGGTCCCTCTACAGAAGTTTATAACTATGTTAATATGATAAGAAATCGTTCTGGATTACCCAATCTGGAAGAAGGACTATCAAAAGAGGAAATGAGAGAAAAAATATGGCATGAACGCCGCATCGAATTGGCATTCGAAACTCATAGATTCTTTGATGTTAGAAGATGGAAAATAGCAGAAGAGACTGATGATAAACCTGTTCACTCTTTAAATATTTTTGCAGGATCTCATCTACAAGATAATGCTTTCTACCAACGTATTGTTGTGGAGCAAAGAGTTTTTGAATCGCCTAAACATTATTTCTTTCCAATAGAACAGAATGAAATTGATAAGAACGATCAGAATTTAGTTCAAAATCCTGGATGGTAGTTAGATTAAAGAAAAAACAATACTTATGAAAAAGAATATATTATTATACTTAACGTTGATTATCGGACTCATTGTTATTTCATGCGATGATGGTAATATAACAAACGAACCTGTACATTATATTCAGGTGAGCCAACGTAAAATTACTGTAGGAGTTGGTGATCAATACAAGATTACACCATCTTTTGATAGTAAAGAAACAGTTGAAAGAGGATTCAACTGGCAAGTAAGAAACACTGAGATAGCCGAAATAACAACAATAGCAGACACAGTTGGAATAGTTAAAGGTTTATCTCCAGGTGGATCTATAATAGAAATATTTTCTAAAGATAATGAACTTAAGTACTATATAGAACTTGAAGTTACTGACGAAGCACCTCCTGTAAGAATTCTTACAATAGGTAATAGCTTTTCTGAAGATGCTGTAGAAAACTATTTATATAATCTTGCAAAAGCTGCCGGAAAAAATATAGTTATTGGTAACTTGTACATAGGAGGTGCTTCACTAGAGCTGCATTGGACAAATATAAATGAAAATTTGCCCGCTTATCAGCTTAGAAAAATTGATAATAACGGTGAATTAGCTCGGTTCAATGATAATACTATTTTTCAAGCTATTAGAAATGAAAACTGGGATTATATAAGTTTTCAGGAAGTAAGTCAGTTATCTGGAATTATTGATGGCTATGCTCAATATTTGCCTCAACTTGTTGAATATGCAAGTAAGTTTGCTACAAACCCTGATGTGAAATTTATACTACATCAAACATGGGCTTATTCAGAAGACTCAAATCATGAAGGGTTTTATAATTATGATAGAGATCAGAATAAAATGTTCAATGCCATTGTAAATACTGTAGAAGAAGCCAGAAATTTGGCTGATATAGAACTAGTAGTTCCCTCAGGTACTGCAATTCAAAATGGCAGAACTAGTTATATAGGTGATAGATTTACAAGAGATGGATTTCACCTTGATTTAGGGATTGGTAGATTCACTGCAGCCAGCACTTGGTTTGAAGCATTATTCGGAGGTATTTTAGAAAACCCTTTTTATCCTGAGAATCTCTTAATGTACGATACAGAATTGGCAAAACAGGCAGCTTATGATGCTGTAAACCAGCCAAAAGTAGTTACAGATCTTGTTGCATACAAAGAGCGCGGTCCCAATGAATTTACATTAGAACACCCGTTATTTATCGATTTTGGTCCGAAACTTTCACCAGATCCATACAATAATTTCATTAAATGGCAAGATGGTAGTATTTCTGGACTTAAAGATGAACAAGGAAACAATTCTGCTTATATTTTAAAAGCAGGCATGCAATTCCATGAGGGAGTAATAGACCGGGCAATGCCTAATTTACTGGGCTTGCCATTAACTGCTTCACAAGACGCATTCTTTAATGATGGCCTATATTTTCCAGATGGAAGTAGTCTGATATTATCTAATCTGAACAACTATCAAAAATACTCTTTTGTATTGTACGGTACAATAAACGATAGGGGTACTCAGTCGGAATATCGAGTGATTGGAAAAAACGAAGGATTTGGATTACTTGATACAGACCATAACTTAAGTAAGAAGGTAATAATAAATGATATAGAACCTGACGAAAATGGAGAAATAACAATTATCATTAAAAAAGGACCTGATGCAGTACAACAATGGGGTTATTATGGTTTAAATGCAATGATAGTATTACCAGGAGGAACAACTTATGAGTTTCCGGAAAACGATTTTGAATTGGAGAATCCTCTCTATGTTGATTTTGGCTTATGGCTTTCTGGCTATCCTTTTAATAATTTTAAGGATCCATGGGCTATAGGCTCAAATGAAGCTGCTCCTGTTTTAGAAATTATAGATAACAAAGGCAATAATACTGGTTTTGCTATTGCAATAACCGAGGGATGGTCTGCAGTGAATGATTTAGGTGCATGGGGTAATACTTTAGGTTTACCCGATGAGGTTGCAGTAGACGCATTCTGGGGAGATATCTGGAGACCCGAAGGGCACTTAACGCTTTCAAATTTGAATAAATCTGAGAGTTATGATTTAACTTTTTATGCTTCCAGACGAGATAAAACAGAGAATCTAGAAACTACATATGAAGTGATTGGGGAGAATAGTGGTACTGCTTCTGTGAATGCAGCAAATAATAATACTAATACAGCAGTAGTGCAAGGAATCTCACCCGATAGTGAAGGTAACATTCTCATTAAAGTAAAACCGGGACCTAACAATAATTCGGCAGATAAATTCTATTATTTGAATACTATGATTATTGCACCCGGAAGCAATTAGCTAAAGTGAATATTATAATTTCGATTAACTTTTAAAAATAAAAATATGAAACAATCTTACCCAAAAATAGGTATCCGTCCAATCATTGACGGACGTCGCGGAGGTATCAGAGAATCGCTAGAAGATACTACTATGAATTTGGCAAAAAGTGCCGCTAAGCTATATAGTGATAACTTAAAATACCCTGATGGTTCTCCAGTCGAATGTGTTATAGCCGACACCTGTATTGGTGGTGTAAAAGAAGCTGCAATGTGTGCAGAAAAGTTTGAAAGAGAAAATGTAGGGCTTTCGCTTTCAGTAACGCCATGCTGGTGCTATGGATCCGAAACAATTGATATGAACCCAAATATTCCTAAAGCAATATGGGGATTTAATGGTAGTGAGCGTCCCGGAGCAGTTTATCTGAGTGCAGCTCTTGCAGTTCATAATCAGAAAGGATTACCTGCTTTTGGTATTTATGGTAAAGAAGTACAAGATGCCGGAGATTTTTCTATACCTGATGATGTACGAGAGAAGTTATTGAGGTTTGCAAAGGCGGGTATGGCAGTGGCAATTATGAGAGGAAAATCATATTTGTCTATCGGTTCTGTTTCTATGGGAATAGGAGGTTCTATGACTGATCCTGACTTTCTTCAAGAATATTTGGGTATGAGAACCGAATATGTTGACGCCTCAGAGGTACTTCGACGTATTCAGCTTGGCATTTATGATAAAGAAGAATACGAAAAAGCTCTTAAATGGACAAAGGAGAACTGCATAGTTCGTGAGGGCGAAGATTTCAATCCTGAGCACCTGAAACATAATCGCGAGCAGAAGGATAAGGACTGGGAGTTTGTGGTCAAAATGACTCTTATATTCAGAGATTTAATGATAGGTAATCCTGAGTTAAACAAAATTGGTTTTGGAGAAGAGGCATTGGGTCATAATGCAATATCTGGTGGTTTTCAAGGACAGAGACAATGGACTGACTTTCTGCCTGATGGTGATTTTTCTGAAGCAATATTAAACTCATCTTTCGATTGGAATGGAATTAGAGAACCTTTTGTTTTTGCTACAGAGGATGATCATCTCAACGGTATTAGCATGTTATTTAATAAACTGTTGACTAATACAGCGCAAATTTTTGCAGATGTGAGAACGTATTGGAGTGCCGAAGCAATTGAGCGAGTTAGTGGATGGAAACCAGATGGTATCCTCAGTAATGGAGCAATATTCCTTAAAAACTCAGGATCTTGCACGCTCGACGGTACTGGTCAGCAGTCCAATTCAGAAGATAAACCCGTTATGAAACCATTCTGGGAAATATCAGAGGAAGAAGTTGAAAAAATGTTGGATGCTACTACATGGTATCCATCAGCACTTGAGTATATGCGTGGAGGTGGTTTCTCTTCACAGTTTCTCACTCGAGAGGGAATGCCGGTAACAATGTGCAGAATTAACCTTGTAAAGGGCTTAGGACCTGTACTTCAGATAGCAGAAGGGTGGACAGCTACATTACCCGATGAGGTCTTTAAATTGATTGACGGCCGTACAGATAAAATCTGGCCATCTACGTTTTTTGTGCCTCGTTTAACAGGTAATGGCAGATTTAAGGATGTCTATTCAGTTATGAATTATTGGGGTGCAAATCATGGAGCCATTAGTTATGGTCATATTGGCGCAGATTTAATAACTTTGGCATCGGCACTATCAATACCTGTTAATATGCACAATGTGGATGAAGACAAAATATTCCGTCCCGATGCTTGGTCGGCTTTTGGCACTGATAGCGAAGGTTCAGATTACAGAGCATGTAAAAATTACGGACCTTTATACAAATAGATG
>CAZSBA010000009.1:0-44368 GCA_964605035.1 uncultured Proteiniphilum sp.
ACATTAAAATCCACACGCACAAATGCCTTCTTTTCGGCAAAATTAAACGAGTCCATTGTTTGCATTGTTCTGTATTTTATGATAATGTAATTAAAATCACCTATAGTTACCCATCTAAGATTTAAGCTGATAACCTAACTAGATGGTAAAGAAAGTGAATTATGTATTTATTTACAAAGGTAATAATAATATAGAAATTTTTCCTTAATAAGTTGGAAAAAGTTTACACTGCTATATAATTACTACTTCGTAAGTTACGGGTACTGCTTTTTTGTACATTGCCAAAACTCCACAATATTTATCGAATGATAAACCACAAGCTCTTTCTAATTTTTCTTTTGGTAGATTTTCGCCTTCAAATTCATATACCACCTTCAAAGATGTATACTGTTTGGGGTGTTCTTCAGTCATATCAGCATCTATACGAATATTGAAGCCTTTTATATCAATTTTCATTTTTCTAACCATTTCTATCACATCCAATCCTGTGCAACCTGCAGCAGAAACTAGTAGTAGTTTTTTTGGAGTTGGGGCTGTGCTTTTTTTCTCCTCTCCCGTAGGGATGTCTATTGTAACAGTATAACCATCAACGTCGGTATCGAAAATATTGTTCTCTCTCCAAACTGTTTTTGTAGTGTGTGTTGCCATATAATCTCTTTGTTATTTATGAGTGAATTTATAATCGATTTGTGTTATCTTAAACAAAATAATTGGATTTTTGTTTTGATTTTGTAGTATCAAATAGATAGTTATTGTTTACAATATGCTATTTTTGTAATCAAATTAGAAAGTGATGATTGATATAAACTCAAATATTTTATTGATTTATACAGGTGGAACAATTGGGATGGTCGAAAATAAAAAAACAGGTGCTTTAGAGCCTTTTAATTTTGATCATCTATATTCCAATTTTCCAGAAATTAAACGTTTGAATTTTAATATAGATAGCTATCTTTTCGATCCCCCTATTGATTCATCTGATATGACATTAGATTCGTGGAGGCAAATTGTGAAAGTAATTGAAGATAACTATAATAAGTATGATGGGTTTGTTATTTTGCATGGTACCGATACAATGGCTTATACAGCATCGGTTTTGAGTTTTATGTGCGAGAACCTTAAAAAGCCCATAATACTAACCGGATCGCAACTGCCTATAGGGAAGTTACGTACTGATGGAAAGGAAAACCTTATTACTGCACTTGAGATAGCAGCAGACAAAGATCAAAATAATAACCCCAAAGTGCCCGAAGTTGCTGTTTATATGCAGAATCTATTAATGAGAGGAAACCGTACCACAAAACTGAATGCCGATAATTTTAGTGCATTCAGAAGTCCAAATTTCCCATTCCTTGCAGAAACAGGTATCGAGTTTAGATATAATAATCATGTAATAATAAAACCCGACTATAGCAAAGATACATCATTTAACTACTATTTAGATTCAAATGTTGTTATAATGAAATTGTTCCCGGGAATTAGCCCCCAAGCCGTGAAAGCTCATCTTGATATACCAGAATTAAAGGGTGTTGTATTAGAGACATTCGGTTCGGGAAACTCACCACTGTTCCCCTGGTTTACATCACTCCTGGAGGATGCAATTAATAGGGGTATTGTAATTTTAAATGTTTCGCAATGTCTTTTTGGTAATGTGGAAATGCACAGGTATAAAAACGGTCAAAAGCTTGAAAAGTTGGGAGTATTAAGTGGGCATGACCTAACCACAGAGGCTGCTTTGGCAAAAATGATGTATTTGTTTGGGAGTAATTATAGTTATTATGAAGTAAACAGGCTTATGCAGGTGCCGTTGTGTGGAGAGATTTCTACATAATATGATATAAATGTTGGTGAATGTAATGATTTTATAAAGACCACGTTTTCTATGTTATTCTAAACCCGATCAACTATATTTGCGTTATAGCCATTAATAAACTAAGATGATTAAAAAATATAGTATGAATAATATGGATTATGGGATAATTGGAAATTGTCGTTCAGCCGCTCTAGTATCTAAAACAGGCAGTATCGACTGGTTTTGTCTTCCCGATTTCGACTCACCATCAATCTTTGCGAAGTTACTGGATAAAGAGAAAGGTGGAAGTTTTCATTTTGAGGTTTCTGATGATTACACAATAACACAAAAATATAATGGAAACACTAATATACTAATGACTCGTTTTGAGTCGCCCGAGCATGGTTTTATAGTTTTTGACTATATGCCACGTTACAGAACAACGGAATTACAGCACTATATGCCTCCCGAAATTCATCGATACATAAGGGTGATTAAAGGTAAACCTACGGTACGTGTTGTTTATGACCCTAAAATTAATTATGCCAGAGAAGAGGTGAAGTTTGAGGTTATTGGAAACTATATAAAAACTCATTCGGTAGAAGACTCAGAAGATAAAGTGTATCTATACACAAGTATGGATATGGAGAAAATACTTAATAGGGAAGAGATTGAAATTAACGACCATCACTTTTTTCTGCTATCGTATAACCAAAAACTTGTTACAGTAGATTTAAACAGAATAATGTTGGAGTTTGAGCGTACTAAGGTTTATTGGCTCAATTTTGTGAATCGTTCAAGAGACTACGTTGAACATAACGATATGATAAAACGTAGCCTTTTGGTGTTGAAATTACTCTCATATCAAGAGACGGGTGCAATGCTAGCTGCTGTTACAACCAGCCTTCCTGAAACTATTGGTGAGACACGAAACTGGGATTATCGATACTGCTGGCTTCGCGATGCATCTATGTCGATAGATACGCTTTTGTTTATGCGTCAGAAATCTGCTGCTGAGAGGTTTATAGGTTTTATAAAACAAATAACAAAGACATCGAGAAATGAGCCAGTGCAAATTATGTATGGTATTAGAGGTGAGAAGGATCTTACAGAGGAGATATTACCTCATTTAAGTGGTTACGAAAACTCACATCCTGTAAGAACTGGTAATGCAGCTTATTATCAAGAGCAGAACGATTCCATTGGCTATTTATTGGATGTTATTTATAAGTATTATCTCTATTTTCCCGGAACATTAGATGAGGTGGAGGAGATATGGGAGATTATAAAGAATCTGGTTAGATCTGTACTGGCTTCATGGAAGAAACCAGATAGAAGTATTTGGGAGTATCGTACCAAGAAACATCATTTTGTTTTCTCTAAAGTAATGAGCTGGGTTGCAATAGATAGAGCTTCTCTGATAGCGGAACTGTTGCAGCGTGATTACTATGCAATAGAGTGGCGAAAAGAGGCTGAATTAATAAAAAAAGAGGTGCATGAAAAGGGGTGGAATGAAGAATTGCAAACATTTACTCAGGCTTATGAGAATGAAGATGCAGATTCTTCACTACTTCTAATGTACTTTTATGATTTTATTGCCGTTGACGATGAGCGATTTGTAAAAACAGTGCAGTATATTAAAAAAGAACTTTATCATGACGGCTTGATGTATAGGTATAAGGCTAAGGATGATTTTGGTGTGCCTACTTCCTCATTCACAATTTGCACATTCTGGTTAATAGATGCATTATTCATGATTGGAGAGAAAGAAGAGGCTAAGGAGATCTTTGAAAATATGATTTCCTATTCAAATCATTTAGGTTTATATAGCGAAGATCTAGATTTTAAATCTAAAAGACAGTTAGGTAATTTTCCTCAAGCTTATTCTCATTTGGCATTTATTAATACAGCAGCACTTTTTTCAGAAGAGAAACAATTATCTCAGTTTATCAGACCATAATACTTATTCTTCATTTACATGCCCGGGAGATTCTGCAGAGCTGATTTTTGCAAATGACCCCGGGTAATGCTTATTTATAAAATCGATTAATTTTTCGCGAACAAAGACTCTTAAGTCCCAGTTTTTGCCTGAATCGGAGCTGCTTACTAATATTCGCAGCTCTTTATACCACTGTTTGCTATCTGTAACCTGGATGTTTTGCACCCTTCCGTCCCAGTCGGGATTGTCTTTAACAAGCCTGGCCAATTCTTCTCGAAGAGGGTCAACTGGAAGATCGTAAGAGACATATAACATTGCGGTACCTAGAATTTCCGACTCTTTTCGGGTCCAGTTCTGAACAGGGTTATTGAGAAAGTATTCTATAGGAACTATTAATCTGCGCTGATCCCATATCTTTACAACTGCATAGGTGATATTTATCTCTTCAATTCTTCCCCATTCACCTTCTATAACAACCACATCATCAATCCTTATTGGCTGTGTGAAGGCAATTTGAATGCCCGAGAAGACTTGTCCAAAACTCTTTTGAGCTGCGAATCCTAAAATAATACCTGCAACCCCTGCAGAAGCTAATAGACTGACTCCTAACTCTCTGATAGACTCTATTGTCATTAGTGCAATAGAAACGAAAATAAAAGCTATAGTGATTATAACTATTCTCTCTACCATACTAATTTGAGTGAGTTTTTTTCTTGCCTCTAGATTGTTTGTGGTAGTTATGTCTAGTCTCTTTTGCAATTGGTGAAAAAGGCCTCTTGTTACCTGAATTATTAGCCAGCCAACAGTTAACACAAGCAGTATTTCACTTATCTTTTGGTATATAGAGTAGACTCGTTCATTTTCTTTTAAAAACGAACCGAATACATTCATTAGTATTGCAAAAATAGCCCAGACACCAGGTACTCTAAACAGGCGTATTATTGCATCATCTATATTACTTTTACTTTTGCGAGCACGAGCTTGCCATTTTCTTATTATAAATCTATATATTCCTGCAAGTAGAATAAATATGACTATAAATGAAAGTACAATAAGTAAATAGCGCACAGTACTGTTTTGAGATATATTATTTAAAAAATCCATACCTTGTTAATTAATTCAAGTTATGAGATTGTTAAAAAATGGAACTACTGACGCCTGTAATGGAATTCGATATTTTGCAGCAGGTGAGAAATTGCCAACTTTAATACTTATTCCATCTTGTGGTAATACTCTAAACATATCTTCGTCAGTTGTATCGTCGCCAATAGCTAAAACAAAATCATAGTTTTTCTTTTCCATAAGACGAAGCACCTCACTTCCTTTCGTAAAATCGGGTGGTTTTATTTCTACTACTTTATTTCCAGGTATTATCTGGAGGTTTAACCTAGAGCAAGGACCTATAAGTGCGTTGATTAATTGTTGTGAGCGAAGCTCAGCTAGCCACACGTCTACATTACGATAGTGCCATACTAGTGAGGCTTCTTTTTGCTCCATGAATGAGCGAGGGGTTTTATCTATCGCATGTTGAATAATGTTTAGAATTTCTTCATCCCAAATCACTTTTTCTGTTAGGTTTTTATGCCACTTATTATTTTCTTTATAAAATATTCCATGCTCAGCGGCAAAATCCAGGTCTAGTCCTTTAAACCACTTATCGAGAATTTGATGGTTTCTACCGCTATTTATAACAACTTTATTTTTTGTGTCGGAACTCATCTTTTTAAGTAGCTCAATAACCTTATCTGATGGAACGGCATCCTCTGGTTTTTTAACAAAAGGAGCTAGAGTTCCATCGTAGTCAAGTAAAATAAGTCGAGACTCAGCATCATCATAAGCTTTCTTAATCTGAGTGAGTTGTCTTTTTCCTACTACTTTCTGTAGAATCACTCTGTTGCGAGTTTTTATATCTAGCAATTCATCCACAAAATCATTTGCCCATTTTTTCACATCTTGTTTTGATATTTTTTTCTGCATTTTATCCAAGCGTTCCTTTTTCTCTTTCTCGGGCATATTTATTGCCTGTAGAATAGCTTTTTCGATTTGATCTGTGTCGTTTGGATTTATTATAATTGCATCAGGAAGTTCGATTGCAGCACCTGCCATTTCGCTTAAAATAAGAACTCCGGGTTTATTGCATTTTGTAGCCAAATATTCTTTAGCAACAAGGTTCATTCCGTCACGGAGAGGTGTAACTAAAGCAATTTGTGCGATATCATACATGGCGATAAGTTCTTCAAAACTAAAACTTCTATAAAAGTAATAGATAGGGTTCCAGCCCAGTTTTGAGTATTTACCATTAATTTCTCCAATCAACTGATCGATATGGGTTTTTAATTCTGCATAAATTTCAACTGTATCGCGAGAAGGTACCACAATCATAGCAAGTGAAACTTTTTCATGATACTCTGGATTGTTTTCAAGAAACTGTTCGAAACCATTTAGACGATGCAGAATTCCCTTACTATAATCGAGCCGGTCTACAGATATAATAATATCTCTATCTCCTAAACTCTCTTTAAGAAGTTCTGATTTCTTCTTAACTTCAGGAAGGTTTGGTGCATTATGATATTGCTCATAATTAATACCCATTGGAAATGCATCAATATGCACAATACGGTTATTCAAACTCACTTCATCAAGATTGCAGTTGAGGTTGAGTACCCTGTATATTGCACTGATAAAGTGACGCATATAGTCATGTGTGTGAAAACCTATAAGATCGGCTCCCAGTAGGCCTTCTAGAATTTCTTCCCTTTCGGGTAATACCCTGAAAAGCTCGTAAGAAGGAAATGGGATATGATGAAAATACCCTATATTGGTATTTGGTTTTTTATCTCTAATCTTTTTGGGCAACAACATTAGTTGATAATCCTGAACCCATACTATGTCATCATCTTCAATAAATTGGAGAGATTCGGCACAAAATAACGAATTCACTTCTTGATATGCTTCCCAATAATCGGCTCTATATTCTATAAATGAAAAGAAATAGTGACACAGAGGCCATATAGTGCTATTGCTATAACCTTCATAATAGTTTTCAATCTGATCTGCAGATAAAAAAACTGGATGAAAGTTCATAGAGTGTAGTTTTTTAGTGATCTCTTTTTTCTCCTCTTCATCATCAGTAAAAACTCCCGGCCAACCAACCCAGTATATCTCGGAGTCAGTTTCTAGCGATCCTAATCCTGTAGCTAAGCCTCCCTCGCTTCTAATAATATTAAATTCATTTCCATCCCTTTCAATCTTGACGGGTAGTCTATTAGCAATAATAATTGTTTTCATTTGTTTATGTTTCTGATATACTGTATTAATTCTTATAGGATAATGCCTATCATTATTCAATATAACACTTTAAATCTGTTATAGATTTATATTTAACAATCTTTTGCATATGGGTCGATTTTTATTTTAAGTATGGTGAACAAAAAGATATTATGTTTGTTGTTTCAACTTTTTTTAGTAATTTCGTTTTTCAAATCTTAGGAATATCGAAAATAACTACACTTGAAATCTTTAAGTAATAGTATCATATAATTATGGCAAAACAAAAAAATTATTTAACCTGCGATGGTAATCAGGCCGCAGCGCATATAGCATATATGTTTAGCGAAGTGGCTGCGATATACCCAATTACCCCATCGTCAACCATGGCTGAATATGTTGATGAATGGTCGGCTGCCGGAAGAAAAAACATTTTCGGACAACCAGTATTAGTGCAGGAAATGCAATCAGAAGCAGGGGCTGCAGGAGCAATGCACGGTTCTTTACAGGCAGGTGCTCTTACATCAACTTTTACAGCATCACAAGGTTTGTTGCTGATGCTACCTAATATGTATAAAATGGCCGGCGAACTGTTGCCGGGTGTATTTCATGTTTCGGCACGTGCACTAGCTTCACACGCATTATCGATATTTGGCGACCACCAGGATGTAATGGCTGCGAGACCTACAGGTTTCGCTCTGTTTGCAACTGGTTCTGTTCAAGAAGTTATGGATTTAGCGGCGGTTGCTCACTTAGCAGCTATTGAATCACGTGTTCCATTTCTACATTTCTTCGATGGATTTCGAACATCACACGAAATTCAGAAGATTGAAGCTCTTACAAATGACGACCTTGCACCTTTAGTAAATCGTGAAGCACTGGAAGGGTTTAGAAAGAGAGCACTTAATCCTGATAATCCTGAAGTTAGAGGTACTGCACAAAACGATGATATTTATTTCCAAGCACGTGAGGCATCTAATCCGTTTTATGATGATGTGCCGGATATTGTTGAGAAATATTTAGGTAAACTTGCTGAGGTTACAGGTCGTAAATACGGATTATTTGACTACTACGGAGATCCGGAGGCAGAAAGAATCATTATTGCTATGGGATCTGTTACCGAAACTATTCGTGAGGCAGTTGATCATTTAAGAGAAAAGGGTGAAAAGGTTGGACTTGTTGCAGTTCATCTTTATCGTCCGTTTAAAGCTGAGGCTTTCTTATCGGTAATACCTGAAACTGTTAAAAGAATTGCAGTTCTAGATCGTACGAAAGAGCCGGGATCGCCCGGAGAACCAATGTACCTTGATGTTAAGGATAGCTTCTATGGTAAGGAAAATGCACCCGAAATTGTAGGTGGTATATATGGTCTTTCTTCAAAAGATACTACTCCTGCACAGATTATTTCTGTATATGAGAATCTTTCGATGAATATGCCTAAAAATGATTTCACTATTGGTATTGTAGATGATGTTACATTCAAATCTCTGCCGATGAAAGAAGAAATCTCAATGGATGAATCCACATATGAGGCTAAGTTTTATGGGCTTGGATCTGACGGTACGGTGGGTGCAAACAAAAACTCAATTAAGATTATTGGTGATAATACTGAAAAGTATGTGCAGGCATATTTTGCTTACGACTCGAAGAAGTCGGGTGGATTTACTTGCTCGCATCTTAGATTTGGAGACAATCCAATTAGATCACCTTATTTGGTTAATACACCTAATTTTGTTGCATGCCATGTTCCTGCATACTTAAACCTGTATGATGTAACAGCAGGTCTTAAAAAGAATGGCACATTCTTGCTTAACTCTTTATGGTCTAAAGAGGAAGTAGCAAAACATATACCCAATCATGTAAAGAAATATTTGGCCGAGAATAATATAAAACTTTATATCATAAATGCTACCAAAATTGCAGATGAGATAGGTCTTGGTAACAGAACAAATACTATTCTGCAATCGGCATTCTTTAAAATATCTAATGTTATACCATACGACCTTGCGGTTGAGCAGATGAAGAAATTTATTGTTAAATCGTATGGGAAAAAAGGTGAATCAATTGTAAATATGAACTATGCTGCTGTTGACCGTGGCGGAGATATAGAAGAGGTTGAAGTATTAAAAGAGTGGGCAAATATTCAAGTTAACAAAGAAAGCGTTGATGATGTGCCTGAGTTTATAAAAAATGTTGTTCGCCCGGTTAATGCTCAGAATGGATATAGTTTGCCTGTATCTGCTTTCAAAGGACGCGAGGACGGAACATGGGATGCTGGAACAACAAAGTATGAAAAGCGTGGAGTTGCAGTAAGTGTACCTGTTTGGATACCTGAGAATTGTATACAGTGTAATCAGTGTGCATATGTTTGCCCTCATGCAACAATTCGCCCTTTTGTGCTCGATGAAAATGAACAGCAAGGTGTTGGTGAAGGAGTAGAGTTGCTTAAGGCTCAAGGCAAACAGTTCACTAACATGGGATTCCGAATTCAAGTTGATGTACTCGATTGTCTTGGTTGTGGAAACTGTGTAGACATTTGTCCGGGAAGAAAAGGCGAAAAAGCTCTTCAGATGGTATCTATCGAATCGCAACTAGAGAACCAGAAGAACTGGGACTGGATGATGGATAATGTTACAAGTAAAGCTCATCTTGTTGATACTAAGCTTAATGTTAAGAATTCTCAGTTTGCAACACCTCTTTTTGAATTTTCAGGAGCGTGCTCTGGTTGTGGTGAAACACCTTATGTAAAGCTAGTAACGCAACTGTATGGTGATAGAATGATGATTGCCAATGCAACCGGATGTTCGTCGATATATGGTGCATCGGCTCCAGCAACTCCTTATACTAAAAACGAAGAAGGAAAAGGTCCTGCATGGGCTAACTCACTTTTTGAAGATAACGCAGAGTTTGGCTACGGTTTTGCTATTGCACAAGAAAGTATGAGAAACAGATTGAATAATCTTATGACTCAGGCATTATCATCAAATGAATTCACTGAAGAGCAGAACGAACTGTTTAACATGTGGATAGCTCACAAAGATGATTCTGATTTATCGAAAGAGATATCTGCAAAACTGGTTTCATCTATATCTGGTAGTGATAAGCCTATTGCAAAAGAAATTCTTTCTTTAGAAAAATATCTTGCAAAGAAATCTATCTGGGTATTTGGAGGCGACGGTTGGGCATATGATATTGGTTTTGGTGGCTTGGATCATGTGTTGGCAAGCGGAAAAGATATAAATGTATTAGTACTTGATACAGAGGTGTATTCTAATACTGGTGGCCAATCTTCTAAGTCTACACCCTTAGCGGCAGTAGCTAAGTTTGCAGCTGCAGGAAAAAGGGTGCGTAAGAAAGACCTTGGAATGATTGCAGCAACTTATGGATATGTATATGTAGCACAAGTAGCAATGGGGGCTAATCAAGGACAGACTTTAAAAGCTCTTCGCGAGGCTGAGTCGTATAACGGACCATCTATTGTAATTGCTTATTCGCCATGTATTAGTCATGGGCTGAGAAAAGGAATGGGGCAGGCACAAACAGAGCAGAAATCGGCTGTTGAATGTGGTTACTGGCAATTATGGCGCTACGACCCACGTCTTGAAGAAGAAGGACAAAATCCATTTCAGTTTGATAGTAAAGAACCTGATTGGAGTAAATTCAGGAGCTTCCTGATGGGTGAAGTGCGTTATACACAACTGTTGAAGTCTTTTCCTACAGAAGCAGATGAATTATTTAAAGCTGCTGAAGAGAATGCAAAATGGCGTTATCGTTCTTATATGAGAATGCAGGAAGCAAGCTTCGCTTTAGAGAAGACTGAAGAATAGCAAATTTAAAGAATTATAGTTTTTTTTCTTGAGGGTATCATGTTATGTGGTACCCTCAATTAATTTGTATTTATCTCCAAAATATTATAGTATCTTTGCATATTATTTAAAGCACTCCGGATTGACAAAAACAGTATTTATATGCAAGTACAAATAATAAACGGGCCAAATCTCAACCTACTGGGAAACCGTGAACCGGGTATTTACGGTGAAGAGTCATTTTTAGAATTTCTGAATAGATTAAAATCTGATTATCCAAATGTTGAGATATCTTATTTTCAATCGAATATTGAAGGGGAAATTATAGATAAAATACAAGAGTGTGGCTTTAGTTATGATGGTATTATTTTAAATGCTGGAGGCTATACCCATACTTCGGTAGCCATTAGAGATGCAATTAAAGCAGTTAAAACACCTGTTGTAGAAGTTCATATCTCTAATGTTTATGCCAGAGAAGAATTTCGACACAAATCGATGCTAACGGCAGTGTGTATAGGTGTTATTGCAGGTTTTGGATTGAATTCATATAAACTGGCTATTGAGTCACTTATATTTTCAAACAAATAGTTGAGTTAGACGTTAGATAATCAAAATTGTTTGTCTTTGAGACATTATTGTTTGTCTTTGAGACATTTAAAAATATTAGCATAAATAGAAAACTACAGGCAAGTAGTAAAAAATAAGTAAACAGAATAATCAAAAAAAATATGCATAAACATACTAAAATCGTAGCTACAATTTCAGATAAACGTTGTGAAGTTCCTTTTCTTAAAGAATTATACGAATCGGGAATGAATGTTGTAAGACTTAATTCTGCCCATTTAGATGAGAAGGGTTTCTTGAATATAATTAATAATGTACGCGAAGTATCTGACGAGATAGCCATATTAGTAGATACTAAAGGTCCGGAGATTCGTACAACTTTTGCTGAAGCTCCCATAGAACTTAAAATAGGAGACCAGATTAAAATTTTGGGAAATCCCGAAGGAATTTCTTCAAGAGAAACAGTTTACATCTCTTATCCTGGTATAGCAAATGAAATGAATGTAGGAGATGATATTCTAATAGATGACGGGGAGATCGATCTAAATGTTATAGAGGTAAATAAAGAGTATCTCATTTGCAGAGTAATGAACGATGGTGTTATAGGAAGTCGCAAAAGCGTAAATATTCCGGGAGTTCGCATAAATCTGCCGGCCATCACAGAAAGAGACAAAAATTTTATTGAGTTATCTGTTAAGCACGAAGTAGATTTCATTGCCCACTCATTTGTTCGTAACGGAGAAGATGTGATAGCTGTTCAAGATATTCTAGATAGTTTGAATAGTAATATTAAGATTATCGCAAAAATTGAAAATCAGGAAGGTGTAGATAATGCAGATGAGATATTGGAACAAGCTTATGGTATAATGATTGCCCGAGGTGATCTTGGGATAGAAGTTGCACAAGAGAAAATTCCGGGAATTCAGCGAGTACTTATCAAAAAAGCTATTGAATATAAAAAACCAGTTATTGTTGCAACTCAAATGCTGCACTCAATGATTGTTAATCCAAGACCTACCCGTGCAGAAATTACAGATATAGCAAATGCAATATATTATAGAACTGATGCTGTGATGTTAAGTGGAGAAACAGCATATGGCAAATATCCTGTAGAAGCAGTAAAAACAATGGCTAAAACAGCCTATGAGGCAGAGCTTACAAAGCTTGCCGATAATGATATAAGAGTACCTATTAATCCGGAAGATGATAGAGAGGTGACAGAATTTTTGGCAAAACAGGCGGTTAAATCATCTAATAGACTAAATGTTAAAGCTATAGTTACAGATAGTCATACCGGTAAAACGGCTCGTGTGTTGGCTGCATTCAGAGGAAGGAGCCCTATCTACGCTATTGCCACCTCAAAGCGTCTTGCACGTGAGCTTGCTTTATCTTACGGTATTTGGGCAGAATATCAGCAAGGTAAGGGGGATGGCAACACTAAAGAGAGCCGAAGAGCATATTTTGTTGCAGCACTAAAAAGATTAGTTGATCAAAACATGATAGAACTAAAAGATAGAGTAGCTTATCTTGGTGGTAGTTTTGGTGAAGTTGGCGGAACTACATATCTTGAAGTAGTTGATGCCTGGAGAATTCTTGAGGCAAAAGAAAAATATAATTTGCCAGACTATACTCAATAGTTGATTTGGTGTTTGCCTAATGGAATCAATAGACGATTATATTACTGAACACATAGACCAAGAGCCCGATCTCTTAAAACATATTCACCGTGAAGCTCAGCTAAAAATGCTTCACGGTAATATGATTTCAGGACATCTCCAAGGGCGACTATTGAAAATGTTAGTACATATGATTCGTCCCAAAAGAGTGCTCGAAATTGGCACTTTTACGGGATACTCGGCACTTTGCATGGCTGAGGCACTCGATCATGATGCTATTCTTCATACAATTGAAATTGATGATGAGATGGAGGATTACATTATCAATAATTTTAATCAATCTGTATTGGGAGAAAAAATTGAATTACATATAGGTGATGCTAATGAAGTTATTCAACAATTTGAGAATAATTTCTTTGATTTGGTATATATTGATGGAAATAAGCGGGATTATTGGCTTAACTTTGAAACGGTACTTCCTAAAACTAAAAAAGGTGGTTTCGTTATTGCTGATAATACACTTTGGCATGGCAAAGTAGTTGAAAAGGTTAAAAGTAACGACTGGCAGACAAAGGGGATCTTGGAATTTAATAATAAATTGAAGAGTGATGATCGTGTAGAAAAGGTTATATTACCTTTACGAGATGGTTTAACTCTTATAAGAAAGATATAATAAAGATGGATAATAACAGACTTCAAAAAGTAAATCGTTTAATACAAAAAGAACTTGGAGAATTGCTTCTGCTTGAATCAAAAAAGATGCAGGGTGTGTTAATATCGGTTACTAATGTTAGAGTTTCGGCCGATTTAAGTGTAGCACACGCATACCTAAGTATATTTCCATCTGAAAAATCAGATGAGCTGGTAAGTAATATAAATGAAAACGTGAAAACTGTAAGGTATGATCTTGCAAAGAAACTAAAGAATCAGCTTAGGGTTATACCGGAGCTTACATTTCATGTGGATGATTCTTTGGATTATATCGAGAATATTGACAAGCTGTTGAAAGACAAATAACATTTTATTGTTTGAATATCTCCTTTTTCATAGCACGCAGATATCTATTTTCTAAGAAATCACATAATGCTATTAATGTGATCTCTGCAATATCAGTGTGCGGTATAGCTATTGCTACCATGGCAATGGTAGTAGTCCTATCTGTCTTTAACGGTTTTGGAGGTATTGTGGAAGGGATGTTTAGCGCATTCGATCCTGACTTGAAAATTACAGTTAAAGAGGGTAAAGTTTTCGATTATCATACCACTGACTTTGATAAGGTGCTACAAATTGAGGAGATCAAAATGATTTCAGAGTCTCTCGAAGAGAATGCATTATTAACTTTTGATGGTCAGCAAGTACCTGTTGTTTTGAAGGGCGTATCAGAAGATTTTAATCTTATGACTGAGATGGAAAAGCTGATGATTGATGGTGCCTTTAAATTAAGAGAGGATGTGGTAGATTATGTAACGTTGGGTGCTGGGCTTGCTATTTCTCTGGGAGCTCGTCCAGGATTTATTAACCCGATAGAAATATTTGCACCTAAAAGAGATGTAAGGGTTAATCTGGCAAATCCTTCAACCGCTTTCACAACTGGTTATGCACAAATTGGAGGTGTTTTCAGCCTTAATTCACCTCAATACGACGAGCAAATGGCAATTATTCCTATATCTTTGGCTCGAGAGTTGCTGAATTACGAAAACGAAATTACTTCACTAAACATTAAACTACTTCCAAATGCTTCGGTAAAAAGGGTGAAGAGAAATATGCAAAATATATTGGGAGATGGTTTTTTAGTAGAGGATCGTTATGAACAGCAACGAGAATCTTATAGAATGCTGCAGATTGAGAAGTGGGTTACTTTTCTTATTTTAGCATTTATATTACTTATTGCAGTGTTTAATGTTGTTGGATCACTTTCTATGCTGATTGTAGAAAAGAAAGATGACATAAAGAGCTTGACAAATATGGGAGCATCAAAAACGATGATAGCTAATATATTTATGTATGAAGGATGGCTTATTACATTTATTGGAATAGTTGCCGGAATAGTTGTTGGCTTAATATTATGTATACTTCAACAACAGTTCGGATTCATCCGTTTGAGTGACACACCGGGAGCATATATAATTGATTCATATCCGGTGATAGTAAAGTTGACTGATATATTTGTTGTTTTTGCGGTAGTTAGCCTTATTGGACTGATTACAGTTCTATATCCGATTAATAATTTGAGAAAAAAATTAGAACTCAACAGTTAGAATTTAAAATAGTATTATGAAGGTAGCAATTGTTGGTACAGGTTATGTAGGATTAGTATCTGGTGCGTGTTTTGCCGAGATGGGAGTAGATGTAACTTGTGTTGATATCGACATTGAAAAGATTGAGGGACTTAAGCAGGGAGTTATTCCTATTTATGAGCCTGGTTTAAAGGGTATTGTAATGCGTAATTATGATGCAGAACGACTTCATTTTGCAACCAATCTTGCCAACATAATAAATGAAATGGATATTGTTTTTATTGCAGTTGGTACACCTTCTGATAATGAGGGTAATGCAGACCTTACTTATGTAGATAAAGTAGTGGAAACAATTGCAGATAATATGACAGTTCCACTATTGGTGGTTACAAAAAGTACCGTTCCGGTTGGTACATCATTCAGGATTAGGGATAAAATACGTAAACGGCTAATTGAGCGTGGACTCTCGGATCTTGATTTTGATGTTGCTTCCAATCCTGAGTTCTTGAAAGAAGGTGCTGCCATAAATGATTTTATGAGTCCCGATAGAGTAATTGTTGGAGTGGAAAGTAAAGCTGCAGAAGAGTTGATGTCTAAGTTGTATCGACCTTTCCTTCTAAACAACTTTCGTATAATATTTATGGATATTTTGTCTTCCGAAATGACAAAATATGCTTCTAATGCTATGCTTGCTACAAGAATAAGCTTTATGAATGATATTGCGAACCTATGCGAAATTGTGGGAGCTGACGTAAACATGGTACGTAAAGGTATGGGTAGTGATACTCGTATTGGAAGGAGTTTTCTGTATCCAGGTTGCGGTTATGGGGGAAGCTGCTTTCCTAAGGATATACGTGCAATAATTAGAGTTGGCGAAGAGGCGGGATACGAAATGAAAGTTATAAAAGCGGTTGAGGAGGTAAACAATAATCAGAAAACAATACTCTTTCATAAATTCAACCAACATTTTGGTGGAGATGTAAAAGGTAAAACAGTTGCAGTTTGGGGGTTATCATTTAAACCAGAAACTGATGATATGCGTGATGCTCCTTCATTAACATTAATTGAAAGTCTGCTCCAATCGGGGGTAAACGTTCGTGCATACGACCCGGCAGCAATGCAAGAAGCTCTGAAGTATTTAGATGGCAGGATCTACTACGCAAAAGATATTTATGATGCAGCCTTTGAAGTAGATGCTTTGATTGTTCCTACAGAATGGAAAGAGTTTCGCCTTCCGAGCTGGTCGATTCTAAAGAAAATTATGAATAATTATTTAGTAATCGATGGAAGAAATATCTATAATAAAGAAGAAATTGAATCTCATGGATTTGAATATAAGGGTATTGGGTTGAAGTGATATAGGTGAAAACGTAAATATAGAATTATAACTTTTGATTTAACCAAAAAATAAAAATACAATGAGTGTAAACAGAAGGAGTTTTATTAAGAAAATGGGAGTAGGGGCTGCAGGATTAGCAGTGGGTGCTCCGGCAATTAATGCTGCAGAAAAGAGTATTTCAACAAACAGTATCTCTGCTAAAAGTTACAATCGTATAATTGGTGCTAACGATCGCATTCATGTTGCAATTATGGGACTTGGAAGGAGATTGGGTGGATTTATTGAGCCAATTGCAATGAAGAGTTCTAATGTTGAGCTTCTATATTTATGTGATGTGTACGATAAGCAAATGAATAATGCAATGAATAATTTTTCAAAGCACATAAACTACAAAGCAAAGCTTGAAAAAGATATTCGTAAAGTGTTGGCCGATAAACAGGTTGATGTTGTTATTAATGCTGCTCCCGACCACTGGCATGCACCTGGTTCGATAATAGCAATGAAAAGTGGCAAACATGTGTATGTAGAAAAACCATGTAGCCATAACATGTTCGAAAATGAACTTTTGGTTGAAGTCTCTAAGAAATACAGTAAAGTTGTACAGATGGGTAATCAACAACGTTCATCAATTCATACTCTAGAGATGATAAACGAGATTCATAATGGAGTAATAGGTACACCGTATAAAGCAGTTGCATTTTACACAAATACAAGAGGTGAGGTGCCACAACAAAAACGTGTTCCTGTTCCAACTGGTCTCGACTGGGAATTATTTCAAGGTCCAGCTCCAAGACGTGAGTATACTTCAGAAACATGGGATTACAACTGGCACTGGTATGGTTGGGATTATGGAACAGCTGAGACCGGAAATAACGCCACTCACGAGCTAGATGTTGCAAGATGGGCACTAGGTGTTGATCTGCCAACTAGGGTTGACGTAGAGGCCGCCAAACGCCATTTTGTGAATGATGGCTGGGAGATGTATGATACTATGGATGCAACATTCCGTTTTACTGGAGATAAAATTATTAAATGGGATGGCAAAAGCCGAAATGGATACGATACTTACCAAGGCGGTAGAGGCACTATTATTTACGGTAGCGATGGGTCTGTATTTATGGATCGCGACAAATCTGTTTTATACGATAGAAATGGAAAAATAATTAATGACAATAGATCAACTACCAGTGAAGCAGGAACTGCCTTAGGTGGAGGTGGAGATATGACTACAGGGCATGTTGTAAACTTCTTTGAAGCTGTTAGAGGGAAAGAAAAACTTACTGCCCCAATTGATGATGCCAGTATTAGTATGGCAATGGTGCACTATTCAAATATTGCATACAGAATAGGAAAAGGTTTTGATATCGACGAAATTAGTGGAAGGATGTATGACCGCGATGCAATGAAACTATGGAGTCGTGAGTATGAACCAGGATGGGAGCCTAGTTTGTAACTTTTCTCGTGTCCCGAATCGTTGGCTCAGTTGGTTTAGAGCGCTACCTTGACAGGGTAGAAGTCACTGGTTCTTTGAAAGCCATATTGTTTATGACATCATTTCTATTTAATAAAGCTTTACGAAGTTTATTTTTAGAGAGTAATTCAAACTGATTACCTATAAATTTGCTGGATTGTTGTGTGGCATTGCCATAGCTTAATAATACCTCAGCTGTAACTGTATCGCCAAATTCAACAACTGCTACATAAGTATCTCCATTAAAAGCATATCTGTTATTCTTACTTATTATATCTCTTTCTTGAAAATACATTGTTCTGAATATTCCGTAATCGGGTTGACCTCCATTGCCCGGAAACTCATTCTTGCCTATTCTGAAACGGTTAACTTCACCCCATGCAATGTCCAACGAGCCATAGGTATCTTTAACTTCCATAGCAGCTACTGTCAATAGTGCAACTGCTTCCTTATGGTTTATCAAGCCATCTGGAGTAGTTACCGGATTATCAGAACTCCAAGGTATTGCAAACATGTTATTTTCAATTTTATCATACCATTTAGCAAACAGTATGGCACCGCGACTATCACTATTGGTGCTTTTGTCCCAATTCATTAGTACTGATGCCGCCTCCTTTGCTAAAGAATCGGGGTACTCTTCAACTGCTATAAGCAGATCGTCCAAGAATCTGTTTGCTACCTCCATCTCTGTATTTAACTTGTAGTTAACCAGCTCAATGAAACTTATTAAGCTGTCTTCTTTTACCATGTTTATGGCACGTTGTGCTCTGAATGAAGTGGGGCTTTGTTCTGGCTTTGGCGATATATAAGAGGGATAATCTGCTGGATTGAGTTTTACTGGATATGTAGCAGTCCAAGGTGCATCATTGGCATTCTGTACAAAACCGGTTTCAGGATTAATAAGTTTGGGAAGGTCATCGTAATTGTGATAATTGTTCCAGATTAAGTCAGAGCGAGTGCCATCAACCTTTTCACTCCAATATGACCAGTCGCCTTCATTTCTGACTGGCACATTACCATTGAAGAGGTACATTATATTTCCTTCCTTATCGGCATAAATCAAGTTAAACATCGGAATTTGCATCATCTGCAGAATATTCTCAAATTCTTTCAATTCTTTAGCTTTGCCCATCTTGTGATATTGATAATAATATGAGTCATTATCGAGACCGGCAATTCTTATAGCATATGCTTTACTGTTTTTTTCGCCTATTATGGGCCCATGATCTGAATACTTTAGAGTTACTTCGTTATCCTGCAAACTACCATCTTGCTGCAAAACCTTAATTATAATATTCTTTTCTTCAAAAGGTTTAGTCTCACCATCAAGTAAATATCCATTGTCTTTAAGGGTTAATTCATATCGATCTGATGCATCTATGGTATTTACTGTATGTGTCCACCCCAAATGTTCGTTAAAAGCTATATTCAATATTGGCATACCAACAAGTGTTACACCGTATAAATTAAAATGAGGTGCATTAAGATGAGCTTCAAAGAAAAGATAAAAATCTGACCATGGTAAATGAGGATTAGCTACCAACATAGCATTTCCAGAATCAGATTTTGAGGGTGCAATTGCATATGAATTTGAGCCAGGAGTTACGCTTTTTTCATCTGTTTTTATCACATTATTACTAATTACAATATCTCTCATTCCGAGAAACTCAATGTGTATAACTCTTTTTCCATGAGCCAATACATCAATGGGAGTTATCGGTAATACTCTCTTTGCACTTTCGCTAATTTCTTCTGGATACTTTTCTGCATAATCGTTCAGACCGTTCACAAAAGCATCCAATATCTTTTTTTCCTCACCCTCAAATCTTTCGTACTGAGCAGCAGCACTATCGGGTATTTCGAAAAGATGAATCAAATGATCCATTTTAAAATGCTTTCGGCCATAATACTCGCTTGCCTTACCTCGAGCTGTTGCATACATTTCGATTATATGATTAGCATGATTATGCATCTGAGCCCATCCAAAAGCATAATACATATCTGATTCGTTTTTAGCGTATATGTGTGGTACACCCCATTTATCCCAGATGATTTCTATCTGTTTTGTGGAATCTGAATGAGTACACGAAAAAAAGATAAGTATCAGTAAAACAATAGAAATCTTACTTACAGATTGTAATTTATATGTCATGATTTTTAAGCTAATTGAGATAAGATACGTTATATTAAATGTGTTAGATTATAACAACAGGTAGCTGTTATTAGTTTAAAAATCTGATGAAATGTAAAAAGGTAGCGTAAAGACAAACTTTGGGAGTTAGTTATACGCTACCACAACTCGACATCATGAATACGTGTTAAATTGGATTCACCTGTAGTAACAAACGATGATATTATATTAAACTACCTTAATGAGGTATGCGTTGAAATGCGGTAGGTGTCATTTCAAATTCTTTTTTAAAAGAACGAGAGAAATATGCAAAATCATTAAATCCACATTCCATTGCAATTTCTCCAATTGGTTTTTGTGTTGTAGTCAACAGTTTTTTAGCTCTATTTAGCCTAGTCTTCAATATATAAATTGAGGTTGTCATTCCTGTCATTATTTTAATTCTTCGATTAAGCTGAGAAGAGCTGATGCATATTTCCGAAGAGATGACCTCAATTATATTTTCAGTATTTGTGATTTCCCTATAAATAATTGAGGTGACACGATTAAGAAAGTCTGGATCTATGTTTATTTTTGCATTGTTATCTGATTTATTATCACGTGTATACTCACGTTTAGGTGCGGTTTTTATTGGTTTATGAATAGTTAGACAACCCATTGGTTGATTATTCAGCTCTTTTGATAAAGGTAGTTTCACGTAGTAAATTATTTCACCTTTAGATGAATGTTTGATTTCGAATATTCCATTTAATCTTCTTACAACTTTTTTTGTTACTAGTATTGCAAGATCTGATTCAATTTGGAGTAAACTGTTTTCAGAGATATTTGAACTATTGAATACTAATTTATAGTGTTTTAGACTTTTATCAAGGTTTATTTCTATCTTAACTTTATCACCTTCAGAAGAATCTTTTAATAGCTTGCCAGTAAGATTACTAAATAATGTATGTAGGTATTCTGGGCAATAATAGATGTTTAATACTCTTAAATTACTATGTAACAGATAATCAATTTTTTTAATTTCGGCTAATTCTGAGAAGCTTTCAAATAGGTGTTGATAATATGAAATTAAATTGCCAAATACTATATTATCGTTATCAGGTGAGTACTTTATATTGCTTAAAGAGTTGACACCTTCAATTAGTAACTTTAATTTTTCAGATTGGAGAGAAAGCATTTTAAAATCAACTAAATAGCCGTTAGTAACGTTTGTGTCAACTGTTTTTTTTAGTTTGTCAATTAGCCTGATTATAGTAGATACTGGAGCTTCGAATTCACGTGAAATGTTTTGAAAAATTGAAGTTTCAAGATTTAAATTAAAATTTTCGACTTCGTCCTTTGCCTTTGTTAGTTTTTTGTTTAAAATAACAACGTTTATAAAACTGATTAAAGCAAAAATTAGTGCGATAGTCAGAGCAAGAGATATAAGTGTTAGGGTATCAATTGTCATACATGAACACACTGGCTTAAAGTGGACAAAAATATACACAAAAAGGACACTTTTGTTAGTTAAATTATTTTTTATTAAACTACACGTTCGAATACTAAGCACCCCCTTTTATTCACGCATAAAGGTAAATATTTATAAATACTACAACATGTTTATGTTTTGCATATAATAAAATCATGTTTACCATAAGTAAAAATAAGTCGTATTAAGTGTTGATAATTCTCATTAAGTAAAATATTTTTCAAAAGAGAAAATTATACCTATATTTGTTTACATCTTTTGAGTAATATGATTTCACTTTCATAAAAATATTATGCCAATTATATCTTTTCTGAAAGACACCCACCTGAAAGACCTGTTTAATATTAAACGGTTATTTGTTTATACTATAATTATCTTATTTATTTTAGTAGGACATTTTTATTTTATGCAAATGTCTTTAGAAACATTTAGATATATTCGTCATTCTACAATGTCTATGATGTGTCTGCTATGTTTTTTTGGTGCATTTATGATAGTGACACAAAAAAAAATGGTGCGATCAGATATGCTTTTTGTCCTGTTATTAATTTTTTCGGGATCAACTAATTTAATATCACTTATTAAGGGCTTTACAACAGGGTATGCAGGTGTAGTTGAGTATAAATTTATGTCAGTTCCCATGCTAATTTATGGTTCTGTTAGTGCTTATATCTTTTTTTTATATCCACTTGAAGCTTTGCGCCCTGGCTGGCTTAGTTTAAAACGAGCGATAATTATCTTTTTACCTATACTCTTTTTTTTAATACTGTATGTAGTTGAGAAAAATGTATTTGCGGAAAAAGTGCATGCTTTTGATAATTGGACTTCTTTTATTGAAGAATCAAGTAGGTTCAATGTCTTAATGAGTTTACTTATTCTTGTTTATCCAACTAGTGGTGTTGTTGTTCTGTTTCGATATAGGGAAAGTTATACTCGGTGGTGCGAAAATAATTTTGCATCTATGGAAAACATAGATATAAAGTGGTTGAGCGACTACATTTTTGGTTATTTAGTGATCACTCTTTCGAGTTTAATAGTTGTATTTAGTAATAATATTAGAAGTGTTTTAATGCACAGTATTATATTTTTGACCTTTTTTCTTTATGGTTTTTATCGTGTGATATTTTGGAAGAGCCCTTATCCTGAAGACTATTTTAAAGACGGTATGAACGAGAGTGATGTTCAATTAATTGAGGTTGAGATAAGTAGAAATGATAATATTCTCATATCCGACAACGACATAAATTTAAATAAATCTTTTGTAGATAAACTGCCTGGGTACAAAGTAAAATTAGAGGAGTGGATGTTGACTGAGAAACCATATTTGCGCAAAGACTTTAAGTTGATTGATGCTATGAAGATATTACCACTAAATCGAAGCTACCTCTCACGACTTTTTAATGAGGGATATGGTGAGAGTTTTTATCATTTTGTTATGCGTTACCGTTTAGAAGAAAGCAAAAGATTGTTACTTTCTCGTCCCGATTTAAACATCACCAACATTGCCGAACTTTCCGGATTCAGTTCAATTTCGGTATTTGGAAGAGCATTTCATCAATATATGAACTGCAGTCCCATGCAGTGGCGCGAGAAACAGTTGCAAGAAAAAAAATAAACGGAATTGCCACGATTTTAAGTAAGTACAAAGATTTTAAAAACTTTGTATGCTAAACTCTGTT
This sequence comes from uncultured Proteiniphilum sp., assembly GCA_964605035.1. Taxonomy (GTDB): domain Bacteria; phylum Bacteroidota; class Bacteroidia; order Bacteroidales; family Dysgonomonadaceae; genus Proteiniphilum. Next base: position 23,313 of record CAZSBA010000009.1, read on the forward strand.
TATATTGAGTAACAAAAATAAAACAACTTATAAATATGGGATTTTTAAATAAATTATTCGGTATACCTGATAAGCGTATATTAAAGGAGAAATTAAATGAAGGAGCAATTCTGCTTGATGTGCGCACTAAAGAAGAGTTTGCTGCAGATCATGTAAAAGGATCGATAAATATTCCGATGTCACAAATTACGAATGAACTAAAGAAGTTAAGCAAAGAAAAATCAATAATTGCAGTTTGCGCAAGCGGAGCAAGAAGTGGTCAAGTAGTAAAGTATCTGAATAGTAAAGGGTTTCAGTCGTACAATGGAGGACGTTGGCGCTCATTTTTATAAATATAAATTGCTATTAAAGGTATAAAGACAGTAGCTGTTTGCATTGAAGAAGTGAAAAGTTCCAAATATCATAGAATAGATTTTAGTTATTCTATGATATTTTTTTTAGATTCTATATACAAAATGTGTATCTTTATAAAATATTAACGATGTTGTAATATTGCAAAATACACTTAAATAATAGAAAAGTCTAATAATGAAACATTTAATCTTTTTAGCAGTAGGAATGCTTATGTTTGCAAACACATTTGCACAGCAAGCATTATGGGGTGGTGAAACTATAGTTTCACCTGAGATTCACGAAAATAACACAGTAACATTTCGAATAAGAGCACCCAAAGCGGTGAAAGTTGAAGTTGTGGGCGACTTTCTTGAATCACCAGGTGTAGCTCAATTAAAGGAAGGTGAAAATGGTGTATGGGAATATACAACTCCTAAACCATTAGCATCAGAACTTTATAGTTATGCATTTTTTGTTGATGATTTGCGTATGAATGATCCTGCTAATATGCTTATTAATAGGGATGTATCAACAGTGTCCAATATCTTTATTGTTCCAGGAGACCCTGGTGATTTATATAGTGTGAACAATATTCCTCACGGCACAGTTGCTCATCGCTGGTATGACAGCCCCACTTTAAAAGAGCAGCGACGAATCACAATTTATACACCTCCGGGTTATGAAAACAATGAACAAAAATATCCAGTGTTTTATCTGCTTCATGGGTCTGGTGGTGACGAAGAGGCATGGATTACATTAGGTCGCACAGTACAGATTATGGACAACCTAATTGCCCAGGGTAAAGCCAAACCAATGATTGTTGTTATGCCTAACGGACATACACAAAATGTTGCTGCAGTTGGAGCATCTAGTCGCAATTATCGCCCAGCAATGGGTGGTGGACCACGTGAAGCGGTTGCCAGTATGGAAGATAGTTTTGGGGATATTATTAAGTTTGTTGAAGGTAACTATAGAGTTAAGAAAGATAAAGAAAACCGAGCAATAGCGGGTTTGTCAATGGGTGGAATGCATTCGGCAGCAATTTCTGCTCAATATCCAAAAACTTTCAACTATATAGGCGTATTCTCTGCACCTCCAATAGCAAGTATGATGGCACGTAGCGAGAGCGAAAGATCAAAATATGCCGAAGAGTTTGTGAAGAAGCTTGAGCTACAGCAGAAGAATGGATTCAAACTATACTGGATTGCATGTGGAGATACAGATTTTTTGTATCAAGGTGTAAAAGATAGCTTAAAAAAAATGGATGAGATAGGCTTCAATTATACCTACAGAGAAAGCGGTGAGGGACATATTTGGAAAAACTGGCGTATTTATTTGTCTGAGTTCGTACCAATGTTGTTTAAATAACAATTCTAAAATTCCTCAATATGGCATGAGATATTATATCATATTTTTGTGAGTAATATTCCGTATGATTATTTACTTTGTTGAAAAAGACTAGTATAGCTCTCTATTTTTAGTATATTTGTATTAATATTTGAAAATCAATAATTATAAATAATTAGAACTATGAAGAAAACAGCTTTAATAACCGTTGCAACTGCGTTAATGTTTATGATTGCATGCACACAAAAAACAGATCAAAGTCAGACTTTAGAAACTACGCATGAAACAACAGTACAGGTTGATTTTAAAGATTTTGGTCCCGAACCCTTTGTGTTTGATATTGAGGCATACACTACTCAAAATGAAACGTACCGTACATCAATATGGACTGGAACTAATATGCAGATGACTGTTATGAGTATTCCTGCAGGAGGTGATATAGGCCTGGAAATGCACCCCGATATTGATCAGTTCCTTCGCGTTGAAGCAGGATCGGGAATTGTAATGATGGGTGATGAAGAAGATGATTTAGATTTTGAAGCCAGAGTAGAGCATGATTTCGCCATTTTTATTCCAGCAGGAAAATGGCACAATTTGGTAAATGATTCTGATGAAGCTTTAAAGGTTTACTCTATTTACTCTCCTTCTGAGCATCCTCATAGCACTGTTCATCAAACACAGGCTGAGGGAATTGAGGCGCACGCAGCTGAACATGGACACTAAGACTATTCAATGAAAAAGATATACTTAACATTAGGTATTACGTGCCTTTTACTATCTTTTATAAACTGCACAAATATTAAAGAAGAAGCAAAAGAAAATAGTTCAGGGAACTCATTTTCTTTTGCTTTTCTTACAGATGTGCATATGAACCTGAATAATATTAATATAAGTTCAAAAGGACTACGACAAGCATTGGCAGATGCTAAATCAAAAGGAGTAGATTTTATAGTCTTTGGTGGTGATATTGTAGATCTTGATGGTTTGCAACCTAAGGACTCGTTAATAGCAGATTCACTAATAAATGTTTTTAAAGCTATAGTAGATGAGTCGGGTTTAAGTTCATTTTTTACAATTGGTAATCACGACAGATATTATACTTTTAATAATGAGCCTGATAAAGCTGGCTTTAGTCTGTTTAATGAGTATTTTGGTGAGACATACTACTCCTTTGATCATAAGGGAGTGCATTTTATTGTGTTGAACAGTGTACAGATTAATGATTCAGCAAATAATTATAATGTTGGACCGGAGCAGGTTGAATGGTTAAAATCAGACTTGTCATCCCTTGTACCTCAAATACCTGTAGTGGTTTTCACTCATGTGCCATTTCAGTCTCTCTATTATCCCGCAGTAGAAGGAGTTGTAAAAGATGTAGACATGTTCTCCAATTTCAAGGAGGTGTGGGATATATTACTTGAATATGACTTAAAAGTTATTCTACAGGGACATCAGCATTTACATGAAGAATTGCTTGTTAACGGTACGCATTTTGTAACAGGAGGTGCAGTTTCAGCAGCATGGTGGAGTGGTCCCTTACTTAATACAGAAGAGGGGTATATGTTAATTAATGTCGATAATGAAATCGAGTTTACATGGGAGTATATTGATTATGGGTGGGAGGTTGAATGAAACACATATGAATCATATTATTAAATCCTCAAGATTCCTCTAAACCCTCTCGAAGCGTAATAAGATTCGGCTCCGTTGTGATAAATGAAGGTACGACCGTAGCGATTATCTCCAAATAGTGCGCCACCTTTTTCGCGAACATAAGTGGAGGTGAGTAACCAGCTGGAGGTTTTTGTGTCGAAGTTGCCCAATTCTTGTAGTTCGTGATAGTGTTCTTCATCTAGAAGTTCTATTCCCATATCTATTGCCATGCCCAGTGCGCTGCCCTGTGGCTTGTTTTGTTTGCGTGATTTTAATGCTTCCTCGTCGTAACATAGGCTTCGACGACCCTTGGGGCTTTCTGCTGAGCAGTCGCATATGATATATTCATTAGTATCTTGGTAGTACCCAATTACATTAGGTTCACCCCCTGTCTCTTCCATATTATAAAGTGCCCATATTTTGTGGGGGTTTTGCTCTAGCTTTTCGAGAATGTCTTTCCATTTAATTAGTGGAATATTATTAATATTATTTTTAATTCGCTCTTCGAGTTTTTCGAAAAGTTCTGCGATTTGTTCTTTAGAAATATCTTTTGTTATCATATCTAAAGTTTCAAGTTTTTAAATTAATACCTCCGGTTTCGCATGGATTGGGTTGTTCCCCCTGAACTTGTTTCTTTAGTTCTAACGTTTTTTTGTTGGTTTTGGTTTGTTGTGATTTGTATATTTTTTGTAAATGAATCAGAATCTGATTGCCTGAGATGGTTTTCAAATTCTATGAGTTCTTTCTCTATCCTATCTTGCTCTGCTTTCATCTCTTCGGGGGTATTGGTGTATTGTGAGATGGACAAGTTGCCTGGATTGCCTGTTTTGTAAATTTCTCCACTATATAGTCTTTTTCTGAAGAAATCATCAATTGTACCTCTCATACTATTATTTATACCTGATAGCATAACGGGTATTTGTCGCGCTTGCTGTTCTATTTCACTATAGGGAACCCAAAAAAGGGGATATCGTGTGATACCTTCGTAATTGTCATTTCTGCTAATTATTGGACATATAGATACTGGAAGTACTCTTAGACTTGATGTGGGGGTGTCGAAGTAGTAAACTTCCTTTAAGTAATATCCTAGTACTTCATTTGTTGGAATATCGGCATCGTGAACTACAATGGAACCGTTTTCTGTTTCGTTATATATATCAAATCGGTCTATAAAATCTGTGAAACTTAGGATAAATTCATCTGTGAATTGTTCGCGACCATCAAGATATTCATAAGCTTTAATTTCATCTTTCTGGAGTAATCTGAATATCATTGCGAATAGATTATTCAGTGGGGTGTTTGTGGGGTTTGTGAGATCGATATGTCGGTAAATTATTCTCGACCATCGAGAGTTTTCAATTATTTCATTTAGTTGATTATGCGACTGTCCCTGAAATTGAGTTATATCGAACTGGCTTTTTGCAGATTCGGTTTGTCGCCTTTGTTCAATACGCTCCCTTGCCGTTTGTTGAGGATACGCAGTGTTTACCGCCACAGCCATTATTATGATTAATAAAACAGTTCTCATTTCTATATATTATTTTTTTTCTGATTAACTATCTTCTCTTTTTATGTGTTGATAATAAATGTTTTGAAGAATAAATAGTTTATTAATTCACCCTTATTTCCATTACAGCAATTTCGCGATCCGTTCCATCGGGACCAGTAGCTCTTACTCCAGATATATAAAAATAACTTCCTCTTGCCAGTCGGCGTATCTGATCTTTTTGTCGTTCTGAGAACTGATTACCATTAGAAACCTCTGGTATGGCATTTCCCATCGAGTCGAAAAAAATTGTGCGAAATGATGTTACTCGAAATGGAATGTTTAGTATTCCATCATCTATTGCTGCATCAATTCCTGAAGTATTAATGAGTATCGATTTTGAGATGTTTCCTCCTTTATACATTACTGGCTTTCCATTTGCATCGGAATATGAAATGAAAGGAGTAGGGTTGGGAAGTGCACGTACTCTGAACTCTTGCATGGCAATCTGTCGTGTTGTGCTGCCCGAGGTTTGAGCAGTTACTGAAATAGTTACATTTTCACCAATAGCATTTGGTTGTGCCACCCACATATTTCCTCTTCGGGATAGTGTTCCATTGGTCATACTTGCACTTATGTTCTGTGGAGCAATGCCTGGTACGGAGATGCTTACCTCGTTTTCTATGCCAGCATATAGTACATTCATAAGTGAAGGTGCTATTGTTGCCATGGGTTCTATAACTGTGTAACTGCTATTAAATTCACGTTGTATTATAGTGCCTTCTCTACCGCTTATCTCTAAATATCCTTCAAAGGGGAAGGTGCCCGTTGTGTTGGCGGGTAAAGAGATTGTCTTGTTCTCGTTTAGATTGGATGTCGCGCCATTTAAATGCAGAGTTAGGTGTTTGGTAGTATCTTCGGCTGAAAGCACTACACGCGCGTTGTACTCACCTCCTTGTATGACAATTTCTGATTCTGGGATTACATAGGCTTTTAGTTGGTTAACACGATAATCACCCACATCTACGCTATTTAAAATGTTTTCGAGTGCATCACCTTCGGCAGCAATTATATCATTCTCAATTTTTGTAAGTATGGTTATTGCCGCTGCGAGAGGCATATTTTCGAAGTGTTCTGATTCCCAATTTTTGTCGGTTGTAGTTTGTGTGGTGAGACTTTTTTCTATTATTTTTCTACGAGCTGGATTGAGAACATATAGTGTAATATTATTGCGATAATTATCTATAGCATTTCTTAGTTTAACACCTTCACCGCCAACAGGTGAGAGCATAATTATTGAAGAGGCCTCAAGGTTATCTTTGTGTTTTATATTGTATATGTCGGCCCTTTTACCATCGGCTTCTCTTACCATCTTGTACTTTAATTCTTGAATATAAGTGGTGAGTGAGTCGGTCATACTTCGTACTTCTAAACCTTTAATGTACCATTCCTCTGCTTTTTCGGGGTTCTGTTTGCTGTACTGCGCAAGTTCTTCAATTATTAGATTGTTTCTATCTGTCAATGTAAGTGATGAATCGCGCAAACTTTTATCTACCAACCCAAAACCTTCTAGCACTTCGGCCGAGACATTTAGTGCAAGCATTGCGATGAAAACCAAATACATGAGGTTAATCATCTTTTGACGTGGGGAATTGGGACTGTTGACTGCCATTAGTGTTTTCTTTATTTATCTCTACTGTTTGACATAGCCTGAAGCATTCGTGAATATACCTCGTTTAGCTCTTTTAGCTGTTTTGCCATTTTCTCAGTCTCATTTTTGAGATTTTCCATCTGTTTTGTATACTCCTCGGCTTGGGGAGATAGATTGAGGTTTGTTTCTGAAAATTCTGCAGGAACTTTAACTGATTGATTTGTACTTTTAAATGATGCTGTGTTTGGTTGTCCTGAGAAAAGATTACTGTTGACTTTTTCATGCTCTTCGAGATTATCGTTTGATAATACTGGAAAAACTTTGTCCCAGTTGTAGTCACGAATGGGAGTATCGAAAGCAGATAGTGTAAACATAATAACTTCTGTTGCCATTCCTATGAAAATAAGTTCGTTGCCAAATGGGAAATGGAGTAACTTAAACATTGCTCCGAGAATTAAGATTGCTGCACCAATGCTATAAGCAAAGTTTATAAAACGTTTTCCACGCTCAGTCTGCAGATATTTCTCAAGTCGGTTTCTATATTTTTTATATACATTCATATTTGTAATTTATTTTCATGTATTGTTTATGAATCTACCATTCAGGTATCTATCTGTTGCCCGGTAATTGAGTACGCACACACCTGAATCCGATGTATGAGCGAGCCTTGTTTTGATATTCAGCATCTCTCATATTGGCACGAATAAAAGTGGATATATCTTTCCATGATCCTCCTTTTACAACTTTACGTTTCATATAATTGGGATCGTCTGATGAGGCATTGTAATTGAATTCAGGGTTAAGGTTTCCCATTAACTCATTGCCTGATTCACTAAACGCTGTAGATGTCCACTCTGCTACATTGCCAGCCATGTCGTAAAGTCCTATATTATTTGGCTTAAAACTTCTCACTTTAGAAGTAATAATATGATTGTCGGCTGCATAAGCCCCTTCGCCGGGACTGAAATTTGCTTGATAACAGCCACTCTCTGAGGTGGTTCCATCAGATCCCCATGGATAAATATTGTCTGAGCTGCCACTTCGTGCTGCAAGTTCCCATTCTGCCTCGGTAGGGAGTCGATATTTTTCAATTTGTACTCCTTCTCTATTGATGCTTTTTCTCAGTAACAGAGTGCGCCATTCACAAAAAGCAGTGGCCTGTTCCCAAGACACCCCTACAACAGGATAGTGAGCATAGGCAGGATGTGAGAAGTAGTTGCGCATATAAATTTCATTATTGCTATTTTCAAAATCATTAACCCAAGAGGTTGTGTCGGGATAAATATTAACTATGTAAGTATGTATAAAGTCGTAATGACTGCTGTGAGGACGAGTAATAGTTTCGTTCACAATATTGCCATTAGGAGCAATATATGCTGTGTCTTTGGTAATTATTACCGGACTGTCGGCTGAAACATTTTGATATTGTCTTTTTGCTGCTTCGCCTGCATCATACCACTCATAGCGAAAGTTCATCTGTTGAGCATCAAGTAGCTTTTCTCCAGTAATAGGATGAGTTCTATAGATGCTGTTGATTGTAGCCTCTTCTTCTTCGGTATTTCGTGACCAAGGTATTGGAATTGACCAGTTGAGTTGAGGGGTTATCGGATCGCCATAAATGTCTTCAGTAATCTTGTAGAAATCATCACCGGCGTATGCAGGATCGGCCATACGCTCGCGTATTATAGAGTCACGCACCCAAAAGACAAACTGTTTATACTGTGAATTTGTAATTTCTGTTTCATCCATCCAGAAGTTGTCAACAGAGACACCTCGTGTCGGGATATTTATGCCCCAAAGTGAATCGATCTCGCCACCCATAGTATATGCACCTCTAGATACTAATACCATATTATAAGGCGAAGGCTCGTCCCAAACCTTACCGGGGGTAACTCCCACAAGTTCGCCACCAATGCTACCTCCTATACGGCTTCCACCGCATGAATAAATTAGAATAATTAGCGTTAATAATAAAAAAAGTTTTCTCATTATAAGATATCTCTTCTTTTTGTAATTACATTGTTTATTTAAGTTAATGCCTGGTTATACATCTTATGTATAACAAATCAGTATAATATGCCTATTAAGATTTGAATCATAAAAGTCGTATGCTTTTATGCGGTTGAGGCTTTTGTTTAAAGTCATCTATAGAAACAGAATACTTTAAAAATAGCTCGTGACTGCCTTTACTTTCTTTTCCAAAACCACTTTTGTGCATAGTATAAGCATAACCGAGGCTGAAACATTGTACTGTGGTACCTGCAAATATTGAGTACCCATCTTCTGAGATCCAAGAGAATCCACCAGAGTATTTATTATCATATTCAAGTCGAACTGTAGATTGAGTATATGTATTATTATTGTTAGATAGCAACAGTACCATCGGTTGTATTTCTAACGAATAAAATATTGGAATATTGTATCCTGCAAAGAAATTAAATGTTCGGGGTATTTGTGATTTTATAGAGTCTGATTTTAATGAATAGTTGGGTAGATTGTTTGTTGAGTTATTTGTGTTGTTTAAAGAAGAAGAAACATAAAACCCTGGTTGGTTGATATGTATTGAAGAGAGACCTATATGAAGCTTCTTGCCGGTCCATGATATACCTGCGCTTAAATCTGCTGTTTGCTTCTTAGTTGAGTTTACTCTTATTTTTTTTAGGTTATTATTATCTGGATCAGTTATCAGAATTAATGCTCCAGCATCGTAGTTTATATTGTATATTCCGGCTTGTAAACCGATATTGAGAAAACCCGTGCCTATTTGTTGCTTGAAACTGTATTGTGCAGATAATAGTGTATTGCGGAGGGAGCCAATGTTCTCGGAATGTGCAGTGATTCCGGCTCCATGACGTTTATTTAAAAGCATGAAGGGCATATCAGCTGTAAAAACTGTGCTATGAGGGGCTCCTTCTATACCTGCCAACTGATGGCTGTATACTGCTGTTGTATTAATGTTATTATTTATACCTATATACGAAGGATTGTAATATCCTTTCACTTCCCAATATTGTATAATTGGTGAATCCCATTGTGCATTCAATTGAAAAGAACAACACAATAGAAGATTTGTTAAAAAAACGTTCCGCCACTTCTCCATTATAAATATAACTGAGAACTGGCGAAAAAATTGTATGAGTTTTAAAATTCTGTAAGTTTAATCTTTATACTATTCCCGAATTAAATCTGATTAGCTAAACCTATTAAATATTGACAAGATAAATATTTGTTCATTTTAAACTTTCAGGCTTCACTCTCATGAATCGAAGCATACTTAACATCCATTTTGGAAGTGATTTTGAAGGATTGCGCTTACGAAGATCTAGATATATGTTCAGCTTTTTCATTAGTGGTATCTTGTGAGCTTCCACAAGCTCTATAAGCGTACCATCCGGGTCTTCTATATATGCAAACTGTCCTGCAGCTTCACCCATATCGAATGACTCTCCTTTTTTGAAGGCGCTTGAACTGTCGACAGTGAAAGGGTAACCCATATCTTCGCATTTATTTCTTAAAGCTTCGGTATTTCTAATATCGAAACAAATTTGTATGAATCCCGGATCACCCCAATATCGCCCTTCATAAATTTTACGAGGTGTACGATTTAAAGGTTGAACAAGCTCTATAAATGATTTTCCAAATAACTCACTAAAACTACCCTGACGTGGTTTACTGTGCGATAATATGCGACGACGGAATTGTCCGTCACCCGAAGGAAGGACCTGAAGATCTTCGAATGTGCCGGTTTCGTCTGCAACAATTACATCATATCCTAGAATATCGCGGTATATAGGCATCGCTTTTTCGATATCGGTGACACCAATCATTGCACCTGCAATACCTCCAGTTAGTCGTCCCTCATCACGGTAAACGCTTGGTTCATGTACAATTTGAAAATAGTTTCCGAAAGGATCTTTTATAAAAAAAGTTTTGTGACCATCTATATTGTTTTTTGGCTCTCCAATAAGTTGCACGTTGGGTTTATTACTGAAATGCTTGTAGGTCTTCATTACATCTCGACTCTTTATTTTAGCAACAAATACACCCAAATCACCCACCTGAATCTGAAAGTCGGCGGGTAAAGGCTTACGATCAGAATATTGCCATATCTCAAATCCACCTCCACCTTGCATATTAAGCGCTATAGCTGCACGTCGTTTTTGAGGTTTCCCTCCCGTGTAGGGTAGCATTAGCTCAGCTACTTTATCATCTTCCAGGATGCGTATATCCATATTGAAAACGTCAATGTAGTACTTCCATGCTTCAGCAAAATTTTCAACTCCTATTCCAATTTGTTGAATTCCTGATATAATATAATTTTCTTTCATTTTTTATTTCTATTATAAAGCCAAAATAATCTGATAATTTAAATCAGAAAATTGAATTAAAGAAAAGACAGACTATGTTGCACTGATTTTACGTACTAGTTTTCTTGCAATACTTGGACAAAATCGTTTTATATAAACCATTATAAGTTCTTTCCCTCCTACCAACACTTCGGCTTTGCGGTTATTTATGGCTTTAACAATCTTAACGGCAGCTTTTTCGGCTGACATTCCGTTTTGTTGACCAGAATCCATTTTTGCATGTTTAGTGCCATCGGCTTCAAGTGCGTTATAAGATATATTAGTATTTATTCTACCAGGGCATACCATTACAATTCGAATATTATCTTTGTAGTACTCAGCATGTAATGTTTCGAAGAATCCGTATACTGCAAACTTAGATGAGGAATAAGATGATCTTAGAGGGAAGCCGAATTTGCCTGATATGCTACTTGTTACAGCTATTGTGCCTCCACCGTTTTCAATCATTTTAGGTAATAAGCGTTTTGTAATCTTTACTGGAGCAAAGAAGTTTACAGCCATTATTTTTTCATCTACTGCAAAAGATGTTTCGAGGGTCTTAGAGCGTTGACTGATGCCTGCATTAAGAAAAGCGATATCTATGTTACCAAATGCTTCAACGGCTTTGTCTGTTAGTTTATCTATATTTTCAAGATCTGAAAGATCATATGGCAGCACTTGACATTGTGCTCCAAGTCTTATACACTTTTGCTGAACTTCAGTAAGCTTGTCTTCACGTGTAGATGTTAATATAAGTCTAGCTTTTTCCTTTGCAAATTGATATGCAGAAGCTTCGCCAATACCCGATGAAGCCCCTGTTATCCATATTGTTTTATTGTTTTGCATAAATTGTTCTAGCTATTAGTAACGAACTTTTTAATAGATTGTAATATTTATAAAAACTACTACATTATAGTGAGATCAACTTTAATCTCTTAAAACTTCATCCCAGAGTTCATTACGAAAATCATCTATGAAGTGTGGGGCACACTCTTCAACATTGCTTACAATTTGTGAGGTATAAACCATTTGCTCTAGATAATAGGGTGCACGGTTTGGACCCTCACCTGTATTAATAAGAACTGTTTCACCATCCTTAATTTTATTCTTTTTAAGTGCTAGAAAGAAACCGGCAATACATACTGCAGATGCGGGTCCAGGAATTACTTTTTGCTCATACGCAACTAGTTTACCTATTGGCAGCAACTTTTTTTCTCTCATTCTCAAGAAAGTACCACCAGAATCCTTAACTAGTTTTGCAACAATAGGGTAGGTGGCAGGGTTACCGGTGCCCAATGTTGGAACATCGGTCTTTGGATTATTAATAATTGGATAGTTTTTCTCGAAACCTTCGGGAAACCCGTTTGCCTCAGCTTTTTCCCAAGCTCTTACCATAGGATCACATCCATCTGTTTGCACCAACATAAAGCGTGGGTTCTTAATATCGGGATATATTGATTTAATCTCTCTTATTCCTTTATCCATCGCAATTGGACCCGTTCCACCGCTTACAGCTTGTATATATACATCCGGAAATTTATCCATTTGGCGAAGCATCTCAAACACCATTGTCTTTTTAGCCTCAACACGAATGGGATCGATATTCCCGGTTGACATATGGATATTGTGAATCTTTGCATAGCCAGCGGCTATCTCCTTAGCCTTGGCATAATCGCCAGATACTCTAAATACTTGTTGACCATAAGAACTGATTGTTGCCTCTGAAGTTACGACTGTATCTTCGGGCATGAAAACTGAGCAGTTAACGTTTGCTTTAGATAGATATTTGGCATAGGCTGTTGCTGAATTTCCTGTTGAGGCAATGCAGTACTGATCTATACCAATTTCGTTGAAGATACTTGCAGCTAAAGAAGCCGCAGTATCTTTAAAGGTGCCGGTTCCGCCATTGAGGTCGTTGCGGTAAACATGGACCTTAATATCTAGATTAAATTTTTTCTTGGCAAACTCTTCCAGGAAATTCCACCTTTCTATAGGTATTGCTCCTTCTTTAAATGAGATGATATGTCTTCTTCTTAGAAGGGGCAAAAAAGGGAAGTAGCTCCAGAAACTATCGTGTGCACGTTTAATTATACGCGGCAATCTTTGATATCTTCTGTTATACGACACTTCGGAATGCTTACTAGCGCACTTTGGACATTGTTGATTTTGATCAAACCAAGTCCAAAAGTTTGGAGTTACATGACCACAATTAGTGCAAGTTAGCCAGTATTTGTTCTGTGCTTTTAATCGTAACATTATTCAATTGATTTCGATTGCATCTCTTCTCCTTTGTATTTCCCGGCTTCAAGATTTGCTTTTATCTTTTTAAATACTTCAATTGTCTGGTCAACCTCTTCCTGTGTGTGAGAAGCTGTAGGTATTAATCTTAGCATAAGTACATCTTTAGGTACAACAGGATATGCAACCAATGAGCAGAAAATATTATGGTTCTCACGTAAATCAATTACAATATTTGTGCCTTCGGCAACGTTCCCTTTGACGTAAACTGGTGTTACAGGCGATTCAGTGTTTCCTATATTGAAACCTTCTGCTACCAATCCTTCTTGTAAAGATTTAGCAATCTTCCACAGGTTATCTTTGTGTTCGGGTTGATTTTGAAGTATTTCAAGTCGCTTTAAAGCACCAATAACCATCGGCATAGGTAATGATTTTGCAAATATCTGTGAGCGCATGTTATATTTCAGGGAATCAATAATCGCTTTTTCAGAACTTACAAACGCACCTATACCTGCCATCGATTTAGCAAAAGTTGCGAAGTAGATATCTACTTCATCCATAAGTCCAAAGTATTCACTAGCTCCTGCTCCAGTTTCACCCATAGTGCCGAATCCATGGGCATCATCTATCATGATTCGGAAGTTGTACTTCTCTCTCAACTTCACTATACCAGGAAGATTTCCTAGATCTCCTGACATACCAAAAACACCCTCAGTAATGAGAAGAATTCCTCCACCTGTTTCTTCTACCTTACGTGTGGCAAAGCCTAGCATCTTATCGCAACGTTCCATATCGTTATGAGGAAAAACGAAACTTTTACCTCCTTTAGCTTTGTGCAAAAAGATACCATCCATAATGCATGCGTGAGATTCTGAATCATATACAATAACATCATTTCTTGATACTAGTGAATCAATTATAGAAACCATACCCTGATATCCATAATTGAGAAGATAAGCTGATTCTTTCTTCTCAAACTCTGCAAGACGATTTTCAAGCTCTTTATGATATTTTGTTTGTCCCGACATCATTCTGGCTCCCATTGGGTATGCCATTCCCCATTCAGTAGCAGCTTTTGCGTCAGCTTCACGTACTTCTGGGTGATTAGCCAGACCCAAATAGTTGTTCAGACTCCATGTTATAATTTCTCTACCAAGAAATCTCATTCTGGGGCCAATTTCACCCTCTAATTCAGGAAACATAAAATAACCCTCTGCTTTTTGGCGATATTGCTCAAGCGGACCTGCAGCACTTTTTAAACGATCAAAAATATCTGTCATGATTAATATTGTGTAATGTTGTTTATTATATACTATTTTGAATCTCCTTTAAAAGCAAAAATAGGGAATAAATTAAGATTACAAAAATAACTAGGTTGTATGTTCATTTATGATCCTTAATTTCGATATAATCTGCATCTTCAACTTCTGTGGATTCAAAGGATTTTTTCTGATAATCTATAATTCTTTCTTCCTGCGACTCTGGCTGCTTGGGTTGCGTTGGTCGCTGATGAGGTCTTCCTTTTTGTGAGTTAAACCTGTCAGTATTCAAAAATCGAAATAAGAAGGCAAATATGCCTCTTAAAACCATAAATATAAGTATGAGGAAAAATATAAATTTAAACATATGTTGTATACAAGGCTTTTTTGTTATAAAGTAAAGATACTAAGAATGATTCTAATCAGATATATTTATTTTAATTATTTAACGCTATGTTTTGTAACTCGTGCTAAAGATCGAAATAAAAATGTAGGCTACAATGCTTAAAGCTATACCAGCAACTCCAAATATTGAAACCAATGCAATAAAAAGAATTATCAGTATAATCTGCTTTTCGTTTCCTTTAATACGTTTGTTTTTGGTTTTAAATGAAAACATTGTAATTTCAGATATCATAATAAATGACATTATAGCTATAGCTATTACAGTAATATAGACTACTAATTCATTTAGAGCGACAAATTTATTTAAAGTATAGCAATAACTAATCCAAAATAGACCATTTGCTGGAGTGGGCAGACCGATAAAGTAATTTGATTGACGAGTATCAATATTGAATTTAGCAAGTCGGTATGCAGCAAAAATTGGGATTAAAAATGCTATGTAGGGTATTAAATGGTTTATCGATTGCAGTGTATCAGGATAATTTAGGTTATCTCTCATTAAAATATAGAGAGCAGATGCTGGAGCAACTCCGAAGCTCACAATATCAGCTAGTGAATCTAGCTCCTTACCCATTGGAGAGTATGCATTTAAAAGTCGTGCTGCCAATCCATCAAAGAAGTCAAAGATAGCAGCAATAACTACCCAGATAACTACTCCTAAAAAATTACCATTAAACGCATGTGTAATAGCTATAGTACCTGAAAACAGGTTCAGAAGAGTAATTATATTGGGTATTTGTTTACGCATTTTATATTAAATCTATGATGAGTTATATTTCTATCTATATGATACTCATTCTTTTTTTACTAGTCGAGCGAGAAATGTATTGTTAGCGCGGACCTCGTCTCCAATGTTAACCATCAGTTCTGAGTCTATTGGAAGGAAAACATCCATTCGTGATCCTAGTTTTATGAACCCAAGAGGAGATCCTATATGCACTTCTTCTCCTTCTTTTACATATGTTACAATTCTTCTAGCAACAGCTCCTGCTATTTGCTTTGTTAATATTGTACCGTGTTGCGGAGTTTCAATTATAATATTCGTATGTTCGTTTTCACTACTTGACTTTGGAAGGTATGCCACATGGAAGTTGCCATCGACATGTGAGACATGAGTTATTTTTCCAGAAACAGGTATCCAATTTGAGTGTGCATTAAAGAATGACATAAATATAGATATCTGAATTCTTTCTTCATTAAAGAATTTTTTTTCATGCACTCTTTCAATTGCAACTATTTTACCGTCTGTAGGACTGTTTACCAATCCGTGAAGATCACCCTTATATACTCGTTCGGGACTTCTGTAGAAATTTATCGACATCGCAAATAATATAAGTGACACAGAAAGTACGATAGTAGCAAATAATGTTTCAGGGAAAAAATAAAAGGTGACAACATTTATCAACAAAATTGTAATAAATATATTAATCAGTGGAGATTTTCCTTCTTTGTGAATTTTCATATTAAATATTATACAGTAAAATGTTCTTTTTGAAAAATTGAATCTATTTCTTTACCTCTTGGAGTTTTTTGAAAAATACTATCACTTTTGTTCTCTATTTCTTCTCTATAATTTTCAGGTATATATTCCCTTAACTCTTTGTCTAGGTACGGTACCACTGCAGGTACAACAGCTTCAACTCGTTCAAAAAAGAATGATTCATTTTTTATTTCTTTGCTAATAAGATTTTCTTTTTTGTCTAGCATTAATACTAAATTGAGAATTATACTCAAAATAAACATTAATGTACCTACTGCTATAAAACTGCCAAGAAGTCTATTTACAAAACTGAGGAGTATTATATTAACGAACTTCTGTATAAGATTACCGATGAGAGAAATAACTATTGCAATAGCAGCAAATGCCAATAAAAATGATAAAACCCTAGCTAAATTAGGCGATAGGTCTAAAAATCTATTGAGCTCAGGAAGTATGTATGCAGCAAGTTTCCCTCCAAAGATTGCAGATAGTATAATTATTGCTAAACCTACAAGTTGTTGAATTAGGCCTTTTCTATATCCGTTAACTAGGGCTATTAGCATTAGAATGAGTACAACTAAATCAAACCAGTTCATATCATAAATTATAAATATGCATAATGGGCAACAATTTCTTCCTCTAGGAAAATAGATGCTTGTTGTTTAAATTTTAATGGAGAATCAGTAGTAAAGTATGTTGTTGTACCGTTTTTAGTACATAAAACATCCGTTTCAGGATGTCGTTTAAGATAATCTCTTAGACTTTCAGCAATAATACTACCTTGAGATATTGCTCTTACTTCTTTTGGTAAAAAATTTTTAATCTTTTCAATTAAAAGCGGATAATGAGTGCATCCAAGAATAATTGTATCTATAAGAGGATCTTTTGATAGGATATTATCTATATGTTTTTTTACAAAATAATCGGCACCCGGTTTATCATATTCTCTGTTCTCAACTAAAGGGACCCACATTGGACATGCTTCTCCAGTTACAAATATTTGTGGATGTAATTTTTTTATTTCTATATCATATGATTTAGATTGAATTGTTCCTTCTGTTCCCATGATACCTATGTGGCCCGACTGAGAAAGAATTGCAGCATTTTCTGCGGTAGGTCTGATTACACCTAACACTCTGTTGTTTACGTCTATTCTTGGGAGGTCTATCTGTTGTATGCTTCTTAAAGCTTTAGCTGAAGCTGTGTTGCATGCTAGTATAACAAGTCTACAACCTTGGTCAAAAAACCATTTTACAGCTTCGAGTGTAAACTCATATACTCTTTCAAAAGAACGATTTCCATATGGGGTTCTGGCATTATCTCCTAAATAGATAAAGTCATATCCGGGCAATAATGATTTTATCTCCGATAATACGGTTAGTCCTCCATATCCCGAATCAAATACTCCAATTGCACCCGCTTTATGGGTCCCATTCTTTTCCACCAAAGTAGCATGTTGATTAACGTATGCCCAGTTTTTGTCTTACATAAGGGTTTGCATCTTCAGCGTGAGGAGAAACAAATGCTATTCCTGAATCGGCTAAATCATAAATGACCGTATAATTACGTTCTAATCCTACCGCATTGATAGCTTCTTTAATCCTTTGTTTCAGCGGTTCAAGTCGTTCTTTTTCCTGAAACTCGATATCTTTCTGAGCTAATTCCATAAACTCCTGCATTCTGCTTTCCAGTTCAGTTAGTTCTTGCATTCTGCGAAGTTTTATGTTTTCTGCTAGAGAGGCCTGATAAGTAATGTAATCTGAATACTTCTTATTATATTCGTTTTGCATCAGGTTAAGCTCCTTTTTATATTCTTCACTTAGAATTAGTAGATGCTCAGTTGCTTGTTTTCTTTCTGGAAATTCTTCAAGAAGTTCATCACTGTTAATATATGCGACTGTACTTTGTGTCACAGGCATTGTTTGAGAATAAGCAGATAAGCTTACAAACAAAGCAAACAGACTTAGAGTCCATAATTTAATATTTGTCATAATTATAAACTTTATGTAGAGAATATTCTTTTTTACAAGGTTTTCTTAACTTCAATTTCTTCATATGATTCAATGATATCACCAACTTTAATATCGTTAAAGTTGTGTATAGTAATACCACACTCATACCCTGATGAAACTTCTTTGGTGTCATCCTTAAATCTTTTTAGAGAATCAAGTACTCCAGTAAATATTACTATACCATCACGTATTAAACGAATTTTACTTGAGCGTTTAATTTTGCCGTCACGTACCATACATCCGGCAACAGTACCAACTTTAGATACTTTAAATACATCAAGAACTTCTACGTTTCCAGTTATTTCCTCTTTAATATCTGGAGACAACATACCTTCCATCGCAGCAGTTACTTCTTCTATTGCATCGTAAATAATAGAATAAAGACGAATATCTACTCCTTCTTTTTCTGCATCTTTACGTGCACCTAGAGATGGGCGAACCTGAAATCCAATTATAATAGCCTCTGAGGCTGCAGCTAGTGTTATATCTGATTCAGAAATCGGACCTACTGCTTTATGGATAACATTAACCTGTATCTCTTCTGTTGAAAGTCGAATCAATGAGTCTGAAAGAGCTTCTACTGATCCATCTACGTCACCTTTTACAATGATATTTAATTGTTGGAAATTACCAACAGCAATTCTTCTACCGATATCATCGAGAGTCAGCATTTTCTGAGTTCTCATTGATTGCTCACGTTGAAGCTGCTCTCTTCTATTTGCAATAGAACGTGCTTCTTGTTCAGTTTCCATAACGTTAAACGTATCACCTGCTTGAGGCGCACCGTTGAGACCAAGAATAAGAACTGGTTCAGAGGGGCCAGCCTCCTCTATTCGTTGGTTACGTTCGTTAAACATAGCTTTAACTTTACCGAAATATGCACCTGCAATTACAATATCGCCCTGTTTTAATGTGCCATTTTCAACAAGTATTGTTGATATGTAACCACGACCTTTGTCAAGCTCTGACTCAATAACTGAACCAGAAGCATTTCGGTTTGGATTAGCTTTTAATTCTAGTAAGTCGGCCTCAAGCAGAACTTTTTCTAAAAGTTCACGGATACCTTCTCCTTTTTTAGCCGAAATTTCTTGTGATTGGTATTTGCCGCCCCAATCCTCAACAAGATAATTCATCTCGGCAAGTTTTTCTTTTATCTTTTCTGGGTTTGCACCTTGTTTGTCAACTTTGTTTATTGCAAATACAATGGGTACACCTGCAGCTCCTGCGTGATTAATTGCTTCAACCGTTTGAGGCATTACATTATCATCAGCTGCAATTATAATTATAGCAACGTCAGTTACTTTTGCTCCACGTGCACGCATAGCTGTAAATGCTTCGTGACCTGGTGTATCAAGGAACGTAATCTTTCTTCCACTTGGTAATTCTACGTTATATGCACCAATATGTTGAGTTATACCACCAGCTTCGCCTCCTATAACATTGGTACTTCTTATGCTATCAAGTAATGATGTTTTACCATGATCAACGTGCCCCATTACTGTAACAATTGGAGAACGTGGGATAAGATCTTCTGGATTATCAATTTCTTCTGCTATTGCCTCAATTAAATCGGCACTAACATACTCTGTTTTAAATCCATATTCTTCTGCTACAAGATTAATGATTTCTGCATCCAAGCGCTGGTTTATAGCAACCATTACTCCAAGGCTCATACAGGTAGATATAACGTCAGTAACTGTTACATCCATCATATTAGCCAGGTCGTTAGCAGTTACAAATTCAGTGAGTTGTAGTGTGCGACTTTCTTTCTCCTGTTGTTTAATCTCTTCTCTTTGTCTAGTTGCACTTGCTTCACGTTTTTCGCGACGATATTTTGCACCACCCTTCTTGCTTCTTTTCTCTGTTAGTCGGGCAAGAGTTTCTTTAATTTGCTTTTGTACATCCTCTTCTTTAACCTCAGCTTTAATGGGTTTTCTTAGAGTTGATTTTCTATCACTTTTAGTAGCTGCAGATTGGTTAAAACTTGCAGGTTTATCAATATTAACTTTGCCAGAACGTATACGTTTACGTTTTTTCTTTTTGCTGTCTTCTGTAGTATCTGTGGCTTGTGCATGCTTTTTCTGTTCGTCGATTGTTTCTTTCTTTAACAGCTTTATTTTTTCATCTTTCAGTTTTTTACCATCAAGACTTTTTTGTTCACGATCCAATCGTTCTTTCTTTCGTTGTGCTCTTGATTTTCTTGGAGGACGAGTACGGTCGTTAATTGCACTAAGATCAATTGACCCTTTAACTACTATATTCGACTCTAGTTTGTTTTTGTTTAGCCTGAATACTTTTTCTGTCCTAGAGCTTTCAGGTTTTTCTGCAGATTCTTCTGTTTTGTCTTCTTCAGATCCTGACTCCACTGTTTTAGTATCATCAATCTGAGTAGTTGCCTCTTCTTTTGTAGCCGGTTCTTCTTTAATCGGTTCTACTTCCTTTTCCTTAGTTTCGATCTTTTCTTCAGTTTTCGGAGATTCCTTAGGTAATTCTAAAATTATTTCTTCTTTAATTTCAGATTCTTTTTCCTCTGTTACCCCTTCTTTTATTTCTTTAATATCTTCTTTTTCATCTTTAGCTTTAACCTCCGGTTTAGTCTCTGCAATTGTATCTTCTTTAGTCACTTCTTCTACAAAAGGTTCTGGCTCTAAAATTGGTTCTGCTTCTGTCGTAATGCTTTTTTCTACATCAGGAGTAATGTCATTGTCTGTTTTTGGAGTATCTTCAACCTTTAATTCTTTTTCAGACATTTGAACAACTTCAGACTCAACTTCAGACTCAATTTTTATGTTAGTTTCTGGAATTTCAATCTTAGGCTCTTCTGGTGTTTTTATTTCTGCTTCAGT
>CAZSBA010000009.1:44468-49570 GCA_964605035.1 uncultured Proteiniphilum sp.
TTCTGCTTCAGTTACTACTTCCTCTTTCTTTTTATTAACCAGCTCTGGTTTACTTTTGACAGAAGGGGAGCGTTTTTTATTCAACTTATCTAAATCGATACTGCCTACTACGTTTAATTGAGGTTTCAATTCTTGAGGAATCTCTGTCTCTATAGTTTCTTTATCTGCACTTTTTTTAGGAGCTTGATCTTCAGGAAGCCCATAACCTTTTATTGCTACTGTTTCACGTTTGTCATCTCTTCGATGTAACTTTTCACGTGTCTCTAATGCTTCAAGTTTGATGCTTTTGTCTTTACCAAACTCAGTAACAAGTATATTGTAGTGTTCATCCTCAATTTTCACGTTGGGGTTTGCTTCAACTTCAATACCTTTTTTGTGCAGGAATTCAACAAGGCTGTTTATTCCCACATTCAAATTTTTCGAAACTTTAATTAGTCTAATAGGCATATATAAATCTTCTATCCTTATCTCTTTTTATTTTGACACCATATCATCATAGCATAAATTGCCAGATCTGAGTTACAATACTTCATTCATATCGTTGGAGTCTTCAACGTCATCAACGTCTTCTTTTTGTTCAATGTCTTCAATGTCTTCAGCGTCTTCAGCATCTTCTATCTCTTCTATTTCATCTTCAAATTCGAACCTTAAAATAGTTAGAATTTCATCTACTGTGCTTTCTTCAAGATCAGCTTCCTTAATTAGCCTTTCCCTACTAGTTGCTAATACATTCTTAGCTGTCGAGCATCCAATCTTTTTTAGCTGATCAATTACCCAACCATCAATTTCATCACGAAACTCATCGAGGTAGATGTCCTCTTCATCTACTTCATCTATATCTCTAAATACTTCGATATTGTATCCAGTTAGCATAGAAGCAAGCTTTATGTTTGCTCCTCCTTTACCAATCGCTAGAGAGACCTCCTCAGGATTGAGGAATACTTCTGCACGATTCTCTTCATCTTTAACAGTAATAGAGTTAATCTTAGCTGGGCTTAAAGCACGTTGTATGTAAAGCGAAGTGTTATTTGTAAAATTAATGACATCAATGTTTTCATTGCGCAACTCACGCACAATACCGTGAATTCTAAACCCTTTCATACCAACACAAGCTCCAACAGGATCAATACGGTCATCATAAGCTTCAACAGCTACTTTTGCTCTTTCTCCTGGTATTCTGGCAATTCCCTTTATAGTTATAAGTCCATCTGCAATTTCAGGAATTTCTTGTTCAAACAGACGCTCCAAAAATACAGTTGATGTACGTGATAGAATTATTTTGGGGTTGTTGTTTTTATTTTCAACTCTTGCCACAACTGCCCTTACATGCTCACCTTTACGGAAGAAATCACTAGGGATCTGTTCAGTCTTTGGAAGTATAAGTTCATTGTGATCATCATCAAGTAATAGCAATTCTTTTTTCCATACTTGATATACTTCTCCTGATACTATTTCACCAACCTTGTCTTTATATAAATTATAAAGATTATCCTTTTCAAGCTCCAATATCTTTGAAGAAAGAGTCTGACGAAGGTTCAGAATTGTTCTCCTTCCAAAATGTTCTAGTGGAACTTCATCAGTTAGATCTTCCCCTACTTCAAAGTCATTGTCTATTTTGAGAGCTTCTGAAATAGTTATCTCCATGTTGGGATCTTCTAGTTCACCATCTTCTACTATTACACGGTTGCGCCAGATCTCCAAGTCACCTTTGTCTGGATTAATGATAATATCATAATTTTCATCTGTTCCAACCGACTTAGAGATTACGTTTCTAAATGCTTCCTCAAGTACGCTGATAAGCGTTGCCTTATCGATATTTTTCAGCTCGTTAAATTCAGAAAATGTATCTATGAGACTTATGGTATCTTTCTTCTTTCCCATATGTTATTTAAAATCTAATCAGATATTTTGTATGTTTTACCTCTTCAAACTTAAAGCTGATCTCTTCATTGATCTCAACTTTTCGTTTGGCACCTTCCGGTTTCACTTTTTTGGTTACGTTTA
Source organism: uncultured Proteiniphilum sp. (assembly GCA_964605035.1). Taxonomy (GTDB): domain Bacteria; phylum Bacteroidota; class Bacteroidia; order Bacteroidales; family Dysgonomonadaceae; genus Proteiniphilum. The sequence continues at coordinate 46,473 of CAZSBA010000009.1, forward strand.
TCGTAAATCCAATCTCATTGGAGGACATAAGCTCTCCCTTATATTTCTTTCCATCCTTGCTCAGTACTTCAACCTCTTTACCTTCAAATTTCTTATATTGACGTAAAGTCCTAAACGGAGATGTCAATCCAGCCGAAGTTACTGTGAGTTCAAAATCTTCGGTTTCCCGATCGAGTTTCGATTCAATATAACGACTTAGTGCGACACATTCTTCAATTTCAACTCCTTTGTCATTATCAATTTCAACAGTAATACTGTTGCCCGCACCTATAGAAACCTCCACCAAATAATTTGGTGAATCTTTCAAATACTCATTAATGAGTTCTAAAAGTACACTCTTTTCGATCATATAAGTTTCTATTGAATAAAAAAGGAAGCGGTATCTCCTGCTTCCCCTCCTTCATTTCAACCACAAAGATATTGTTTTCAAACGGATTCACAAAATGTTTACTGTTATTTTTAATACCCTCATTATTGGGTAGGTGCAATATATATAATAAAACTGCGGCTTTTATTTATATATCTTTATAGAAAATATTATGTACTTTTGTCATATGGAACAGAAAGAGAGCGATAAAATAATATATGACAAAAATGTAATAGAATTTGTTACAGTGGCGGTTGAGCTCTGTGCAATTCTTGAAGCTGAAGAAAAGTTGCCTAGATTAGAGTGGATTGATAGGATGCTTAAGATTCTGCCTCTTCTATACCTCAAAGCAACGCTACTGCCCGAAACAGTAGCCTCATTTGATGAAATGCCTGAAATATTTGTTCAGGAGGAGGATTATTCTAGAGTAGAACAGCGTGTGTCAGAAGTTATGGGTGAAGAGGACGTATATCTCGATGTTTTCATTGAGGAAATGAAATATAGCGATCGTCCTATTTCAGCATTTATTTCAGAGAATATTGCAGATATTTATCAGGACATAAGAAACTTTATTTCGGTATACCAGTTCGAGTTAACAAATCAAATGGAGAACGCACTTGAAATTTGTAAGAATAACTTTAAATCCTATTGGGGACAGAAACTTTTAAATGTTCTTCGACCAATGCACGCTCTGATAAGTAAAGGAAATAGTATTACTGGTGAGGGTTTATTAAATCAGGAGGAACTGTGGGATTAACAATTTCAAAACATCAAATTGCAGAACTCGATAGAGTAATATTTGAAGGAGATATTATTGTAATAGATCATTTAGATCAAGTGAAAAATGCAGTAAATCATTTGTCATCCAAGCCTGCTATTGGTTTTGATACAGAAACAAAGCCCGCATTTAAGCGTGGACAGATTAACAATGTTGCATTGTTACAACTGGCTACAGAAGAAGAATGCTTTTTATTCAGACTTAATAAGATAGGTTATCCCGAAGATCTAGAGGATTTAATGTGCAATGCACAAGTAAAAAAGATAGGTCTTTCACTCAGAGATGATTTTGCAGCTTTAAGAAAACGTACAGGGAAAAAGCCTGAGAATTTTATTGATTTACAGCTGTTTGTTGATAAGTTTGATATAGAGGATAACAGTCTGCAAAAAATTTACGCAATAATATTTGGGCAAAAAATATCAAAAAGTCAAAGACTTTCAAATTGGGAGGCAACCGAGCTTTCGCCCGCTCAACAATCTTATGCTGCTATAGATGCTTGGGCATGTTTACGCATTTATAATCACTTAACCCGAAAGAGCTAATGAGCCAACTAAAAGAAATTATACTGAGGCCAAAGAAAGATGAATTTTTGAGAAGATTTCATCCATGGGTATTTTCTGGTGCCATTGCCTCTAAGTCGAGTAACCTTTCAGAAGGAGATTTGGTAACAGTCCTTTCTTCTGAACGTGAACTTTTAGGTGTCGGTCATTATCAGATTGGTAGCATCGCAGTTCGTATTCTCTCTTTTCATGATGAACCTATAGATCAGAGTTTTTATGAAAAAAGACTCTCAGCAGCGTTTAAAATGAGAAATGATTTGAAGTTAATCAGGTCAGATAATAATACATTTCGTCTTATTCATGGCGAGGGTGACTATCTGCCAGGTCTGATTATCGATATGTATGGTGCAACGGCTGTTGTGCAAGCTCATTCTGTTGGAATGCATACAGATCAAAAATTAATAGTTGAAGCACTAAAAATAGTCTTTAAAAATTATCCTGATTTTAGCGTTTTCTATAAATCCGAAGGGACATTACCGTTTAAAGCTGATATAGATTTTGGTGATTCATATATATATGGAAGTGAAAGTGAAACACATATAGCTGTAGAGAATGGATTGAAGTTTAAAATAGACTGGTTGAAAGGTCAGAAGACCGGTTTTTTTATCGATCAGCGCGAAAATCGTAGTTTGCTTGAGCATTATTCTAGTGGTAGAAATGTTCTTAATATGTTTAGTTATACAGGTGGCTTTTCGGTCTATGCTCTTCGGGGCGGAGCTTCCGAAGTAGTTTCTGTTGACAGTTCTTCAAAAGCTATATCAATAGCAGAAGAAAATGTAGCAATGAACTTTGGAGATGATCCACGACATCATTCTAGTTCAGAGGATGCGTTTAAATTTCTAAATGAAATTCCTAACGATAAATATAATCTTATAGTACTAGACCCTCCTGCTTTTGCCAAACATCGAGGAGCTATTAATAATGCATTGCAGGGTTATAAGAAATTGAATCATGCTGCGTTCTCTAAAATAGCTGCAGGTGGAATAGTTTTTACATTTTCCTGCTCTCAGGTTATTTCAAAAGAGCAATTCAGATTAACGGTCTTCAGTGCAGCCGCATTAAGTGGCAGGAAAGTGAAAATACTTCATCAGCTATCACAGCCTACAGATCATCCTGTAAATATTTATCACCCCGAGGGAGAATACCTCAAAGGATTAGTATTGTACGTTGAATAAATTTTGATATATAAAACGGCATATTAACAGTAAAAAGAAATCAAAAATGAGATTTGCAAGATAAAAAACTGTTTAATCAATGTTATTTATGTTAAACTGTGCAAAACGTCTCATTTTTCTTCATGAAAATTATGTTCGGTATTGAAAAAAGCTATATATTTGCAACGTGTTTTTCATGGTATTAGATTTAAGGTTAACAATGAAGATTGGTTGTCGTG